>JBBIHP010000076.1:0-261 GCA_037446915.1 Ignavibacteria bacterium | reverse complement strand
TGCCGCATTGAAAAGTTCATCTTTCTTTTTGAAGTTTTCTACAAAGGAAATCTTATCATCATGGTTTTTCATTTCTTGAAACAGTTCTTCCAGTTCACTTCTACGATAATTGAGTTGCGTAAACTCCATTTTCTCAATTTCTGTTTTTGAAGTTGTTCCAAAGATTTTCTGAATGATCATTGTTTTGAGTTTCTTTTCTTCTGCGGAACGAGGCGAACCAAGATTGTTTAATTCAAAGAGTGATTCAATCTTTTCATTCTC
>JBBIHP010000075.1:0-14988 GCA_037446915.1 Ignavibacteria bacterium | reverse complement strand
CCTGATAAGTTCATATAATCTATTGTCTTCTTCGAAGATGTAAGAATCGTATAGGCTTGATACAAGTAGAATATCCCTTACGCGGAACTGCATAAGGTTGTGAAAATCCTGAAACTTTGAATATCTGCTAGTTTCTATAAGCTCATTATTAAATTTTACCTGTTCAATATTCATTCATTTATCAATCATTAATAGAAGAAATTAATTTGCAGTTGCAAAAGTAAATGGGGCAAATAGTTGCCCCATTTAATACGATAGGATTTTATACTATTCCCTGATCGAGCATTGCATTAGCTACTTTCACAAATCCACCGATGTTAGCACCATTAACGTAATTACCCGGTGTTCCATATTTAGCTGCAGTTTCAACACAGGTCTTGTGAATACTCTTCATAATATTGTGCAATCTTTGATCAACTTCTTCACGCGACCATGAGAGGCGTAAACTATTCTGTGACATTTCTAATCCAGATGTAGAAACACCGCCGGCATTTGCAGCTTTACCGGGTCCATATAGAATTTTTGCATCAAGGAATTGGTCGATTGCTTCGATTGTAGAAGGCATATTTGCACCTTCGGAAACAACATACACACCATTCTTCAATAAATTAGCTGCATCTTTTCCATTTATTTCATTTTGTGTTGCTGATGGGAATGCACAATCGGCTTTATGATTCCACAATGGATTATAATCTACACTCGCATCTAATGCAAAGTAAGTTGCTGTTTTAAATTTGTCTGAATATTCTTTAACTCTACCGCGTCGAACGTTTTTCAGATCCATGATAAACTGAAGTTTTTCATGATCAATTCCGGCTTCGTCGTAAATGTATCCGTTTGAATCTGAAATAGTAAGCGGTTTACCTCCTAAGTGGAGTATTTTTTCGATAGTATATTGAGCAACATTTCCGCTACCGGATACAATACATTTTTTACCTTCTAAAGTTTGATTTCTTGTAGCAAGCATTTCGGCTGCAAAATAAACAGCACCATAACCGGTTGCTTCGGGTCTAATTAAAGAACCGCCCCAGTTTAATCCTTTACCAGTTAAAACACCTGTAAATTCGTTTTTTAATTTCTTGTATTGACCGAATAAGTAACCAATTTCTCTTCCGCCCACACCAATATCACCGGCGGGAACATCAGTATTCGGTCCGATGTGTCTAAAGAGTTCGCTCATAAAGCTCTGGCAAAATCGCATTACTTCGCCATCACTTTTTCCCTTAGGGTCAAAATCGGAACCGCCTTTACCTCCGCCCATTGGTAATGTTGTTAAACTATTTTTAAATACCTGTTCGAATGCAAGAAACTTTAAGATGCCAAGATTTACAGAAGGGTGAAATCTTAAACCTCCTTTATAAGGTCCTATCGCACTGTTCATTTCAATTCTGAATCCACGATTAACTTGAACATCTCCCTGATCATCTACCCAGGGGACTCTAAATAAAATTACCCGTTCAGGTTCAATTATTCGTTCAAGAATTTTTTCTTTACGATACTCCGGATGTTTTTCCAATACTAAAGATAGTGAAGATGCTACTTCGTAAACTGCCTGGTGAAATTCTGGTTCACTAGGATTTTTTGCTTTTACTTGCGACATTAGGTTTTTAACGAACTCGGACATAAAATCTCCGCTAATATTGTTAATAAATTAATTATAGGATTTGAACTGAAGAGGAAAAATTTAGATTAAATGTGGAATGGGAAGATTGTAATACTTTTGAATGAGGTAATAAAAAAATTCAGAAGACGAGAAAACCTTCAAGAAGATTTTCGATTTATTTTTATTCTTAAGTCCCACTATAATTTCACTTTTCAAAATGCGATTGAGGACTATTATTTATGTGCACAAAATAGATTCTATGAAATTATTGTGCAAGTAAATTTATCATATTTTTGAGACAAGAAAAGCAGCAAGCCATGTTAAGACACCAGCAAGTAATAAAATTACAATGAATGCAATAATCTTAATTTTTCTCCGTAATTCGCGTGAAAGCGGGAATTTTGATGGCTGATTATTAGTCAGAAAGTCCCCTCCCTTAATATCCCAGTCCGGGAATGAATTAATAAAATGTTCTTTTTCCCTTCTTTGTCTCAGGTCAATAAGTTTTAGTGATTTAGTTTTTTTTGGAAAGTAAGTGTTCTGAGACTGCCACCAATTATCTGGGAGTTTAATTTCGATGAGTTCATCGGGTGAGTTATTAGAAACAGAATAATCTGCCAACGATTTTTTTTCCTGAAACATAGAACACCTATATTTTTTATCAGGTTCTACTATTTGCTTCCTTTCTAAATTGAATGACTTTAAGTTGCTGAGAATCATTTACTGTAGTTGTTATGCTGTCGTTAATATACCACCACTCAACAGGAATATTTATTCTGTACTTTTTTACTCCCTTGCCGGAATCAAAAACAAAAATATTTCCATTTGGATTAACATTAACTTCGTGATAAACAGAGCTTGTAAAAATTCTTTCGAATAAGTTCAAACGGGATAAAATGGAACCGGAATTTTTTGCATGTGTCATTATTACAAAAGTGTAAAAGAGAACTTTTATATCGAGTTTTATTCCGTTATTTTTTTCATAAAATGAATCAAGTTCGATAAGATTTCGAACACCATAATCTTTATCGCCGAATATTTGCCAAACGCCCGTTAATCCGGGAAGGCAATTCATTAAACTTCTTTTTTGATATAATTCAGGATATTCTTCTTTTATATAAGATAGTTCTTCCAGCATTAATGGTCGTGGACCAACCAGGCTCATTTTACCGGCAACAATATTATAAAGCTGTGGTAATTCATCCAATCCTGTTTTTCTTAACCATTTAGAGAATTTATTAATTGATTCAGAGAACTCAGAAATCAAAATATTTTTCTTAGATATTTTTTTATTACCAGATGAAGGGTTTCTACTACTAATGGTGCGGAATTTGAGCATAGAGAAATTATATTTTTCTAAAGAAATTCCCCGCTTCTGAATAAAAATCGGGTTTTCTTTTAGAGTAATGAGAATTACAATGAAAATGAATATTTGTAATGGAAGTGATAATATTAAAAGAGGAATTGAAATGAATAGATCAAAAATTCTTTTTTGCCGACGTGAATACATTAATCACTGTAATAAATTTTGAACTAAATCTATTATAATTATTTATAAAAATAAAGCTATAAAAAAATCAGAAGATTAACGTCCACATGACATAGTCTAATATTAATATCATAGCAGAGCTTAGCACAAATGATCTAATTGTAGAGCTACCTACACCTTCAGCACCGCCTTCGGTTTTAAATCCAATGTGACAACCAAGTAGAGCCGTTACACCGCCAAACATCATTCCTTTAATTAATCCGAATAACAAATCTCCGAATTCGAAATACCTTCTAACCGATTCAAAAAACACATTGAAAGAAACTCCCAGAAAGAGATTGGAAATAAAATAAGCACCTACAATTGCAATAGAATTTGCAAAAACAACAAGCACCGGCATCATAATAATTGCCGCAAAAAATCTGGGTGTTGCTAAAAAACGGACAGGACTAATTCCCATTGTATCTAACGCATCTATTTGTTCGGTAACTTTCATTGAACCGAGTTCGGCTGCTATAGAAGCTCCTACTCTACCAGCAATTACAATTGCAGTTAGTACTGGCCCAAGTTCTGTAATAATTGCTCTGCTTGTAGCCGTCCCTAAAAAAGAGAGGGGTGCAATTCCCTTTAATTGATATGCAGCTTGCCAAGCAGCAACAGCACCCGTAAATACAGCAATTATTGTAACTAACGGAATAGAACCAACACCAACATGTTCCATCTGGTAAACAAAATTTCTTCTGTTTTTAATTAAGGAAGGTATATAAATAAAAATTTCTCCCAGCAGTTTGAATATCTGCCCGCACTCCTGGAAAAAATCTAATGTTTTACGTCCAAGCAACTGAATAATTTTCATATACACTATTTATAAAAAAGCTACTGTAAAACTAATAAAGTTGTTTCACTTTATAAATCAATTCTTTAGCATCTTTCGATGCGATTATATTCTCTATCACTTTTGTGTCATTAAATTTTTTAGCAATGTCGGATAGAAGTTTCAACTGGATCTCTGGTTTATCCTCCGGTGTTAATAACAAAACAATAAATTTTGCTGGAAGATTATCAAATGAATTCCATTCAATTCCATCCCTGGCAATTGCAACAGCAACAATAGTATCTTTAATATTAATACGTGCATGCGGAATTGCCAGATGTTTTTCAAGTCCGGTTGAAATTGTTTCTTCCCTTTCATTAACAAGATCATACACCAAATTAAAATCCAGTTTATGGTAAACTGCAACTTTCTGACATAATTCTTTTATAACTTCATTTTTAGATGGAGCAGTAGAGAATATTATTGTTTCGTTTTTTAACAATGAATGGAAACTCAGTTTTGCTTTAACCTTCTTAAGGTAATAATTCATAATTGGCGCACTCGATATGGAAGTTACAAGTGCCATTATAACTAATGCAACAAATACTTTTTCATTAATCAATCCATACTGGTAGGCTAATGTGCCCAACACAATTTCCATCGCACCGCGCGAATTCATTCCAAAACCAATTATCAACGAATCATTTTTACTAAGACCTCCCCAATAAGCACCCAGGCTGCATCCAACGACTTTACCGATAAATGCCAATACTAAGAATACAGAAACAATCAGCGGATCAAAGTTCTCAATAAAATTTATTCTTAGTCCAATCGAAACGAAGAAGAGAGGGGCAAAAATGTTAGTTACAAATTGATAAATAATTTCACGGGTTTCTTCTTTAAGATGAACCGAATCTCCAATTGCAATACCAACTATGAATACACCGAATATCGCATGAATGCCGATATATTCTGTAAATGCAGCACCCAGGAAACCAAGAATAAAAATAAAATTTAATACTCCACCGGGGAAAGTAAATCTTTTTTGTATGAATGGAAGCGAATAATTAATAATCTTTCTTACAAATATTAAAACAAAAATCATAAATCCAATTATCACAATTATTAAAGATGATAATGGAAGTGCATGTTCTGAGTTCTGCCCTATCATTCCTAATACAATTGAAAAAATTATCCACCCCACCAAATCATTAAACATTGCGGCAGCCATAATAAGGTAACCGATCTCTGATTTGAAAATTTGCAAATCCATTAAAGTTCTTGCAACAACCGGAAGTGCAGTAATAGAAAGTGCAGTTCCAACGAACAGAGCAAATACAAGACGCATATTGTAATCTGATAAGCCGAGAAATTCCGGGAAAAAATATGCGGAAAGAAATCCTACTGTGAAGGGAAATAGAATACCAAGAATGCTAATAACTACTGCTGCTTTGCTTTGGCGTAATACAAGGGATAAATCTATCTCCATGCCCGAAACAAGTAGTAACATTACAACACCAAGAAGGGTTATACCGTTTAATGCTGTTATAACTTCTTCGGATTGATTGAATAGACTGTTAAACGTTTCCGGAAAAAGTGTGCCTAAAATTGTTGGTCCTAAAATAATCCCGGCAATAATTTCGCCAATAACAATTGGCTGATTCAAATATCGTGAGAGTTCACCAAATCCACGTGCAAAAAAGAGTATTACACTTATACTCAATAGAAAGATTGTAATATCTGTTGCACTCAATGACATATTTATTCACGAATAATTAAAAGTGAACAAGGTAATTGACTTAAAATAAATTCTATATCATGTTGAAAGAGTTTATCGAAAAATTTTAATTTCTTTGGAGGTGATGGAACAGCAAAAAGATCGCTTCCATTTTCTTTAACAAAATTTCTTGCTTCCCAACCTTGTTTTCCAAAGAGTGCTGAAATGGAATAATCCATTCCTGTTAGATTTAATTCTTTTGCAAATAATCTAAGTTTCTCTTCTTCCTCCAATTGCCATTCATGTTTGCTTTTTTCTGTATCATCTGTTGAACCGCTATCATATACTGTTATTGCAAGTCCGGGCACTTCAAACTCTTTAACAAGAACAAATTCAATTGCCTTTTCAAGTTTGGCAAATTCATAAGATTTTTTAACTGCCGTTTCACCAAGAGGAGTAAAATCAACCGAAACACAAAATTTTTTAAACTGTTCTGGTTCCGCAACAGGATTTGTAATAATTAAAACAGAACACGGAGATTCTCTCATAATTGTTCGTGCAACAGACCCTAGATAATATTTAATAACATTTTCTTTTTCGAGGGCTCCGGCAACCAGTAAATCAATATTATTTTCCGAAGCAGCATTCAGTATTGACTTAGCTGGTTCCCCCTTTTTCCAGACAATATTAAATGAATTAGGAGAAATTCCAGCTTTTTTAATTAATCCATCAATTTGTGCTTCTGTTTCAGGATTTTTTTCACCTACATGAATTAAACAGAGATCGGAATTAAACATTTTTTGCAATCTAACAGCAGATTTTAAGAGCGGTAATCCATTTGGAGAAAATGTAAGAGCCAAACCTAATTTTTTAAATATCATTTTCGATTATTATTTTTTATCTAAGTTAAGTAATTCTTTTCTTATTGCCAATTAATACCAATTTCTTATATTTCAAGTGCATGAAATCAATTATGGTATTCTTCATAAAATGAAAGTAAGATTAAAAATATCACTACTCATTATTAACAGAATTTTTGTTACACAGTTATATGCCCGGTAATCTATACCGGGTTTTTTATTTCATGTAGTAAATAATTTACGTATCAACTAATATGGTGGTTAACATGAATGAATTAAACATTGATGTTTTTGAAAGAGAAACAAAAGTTGTGCTGCCAGAAAATTTAGTGTTCGGAAAGGTCTATACTGATAATGTATTCGAGATGGATTACGATGAAGAATTTGGTGGATGGCATAATGCAACAATAAAAAAATTCAGTAAGGTTGAACTTCATCCAGCTGCTATTGTATTGCATTATGGTCAATCTATATTTGAAGGACTTAAAGCATATAAACAAATTGATGGAAGAATTGCGTTATTCCGGCCGGAGAAAAACATTGAAAGACTAAACCGCTCAGCAAGGAGAATGTGCATTCCGGAAGTTGACCCACAATTTGTATTAAACTCGTTACTCGAGCTGATTAAACTAGAAAAAGAATGGATTCCTACAAAACCGGGACATTCACTTTACATTCGTCCAATTATGTTTGCAACCGAACCTTTACTGGGTGTACGTGCTTCCGAAACTTATAAACTAATTATAATGATAAGTTCGGTTGGACCCTATTATCCGGAAGGTTTTAAACCTGTTCCAATACTCGTTACAAATAAATACGTCCGTGCTGTAAGAAAAGGAATGGGAGAAGCTAAAACAGCGGGTAACTATGCTGCCGGTATGTTAGCACAGAAAGAAGCAAAAAAAGAAGGTTACTCACAGGTGCTCTGGCTTGATGGTATTGAACAAAAATATATCGAAGAAGTCGGCGCAATGAATATCTTTATTCAATTCAAAGATGAAGTTGCAACTCCTTTGTTAAACGGAACTATACTTCCGGGTATAACAAGAATGTCGGTTATTCAATTACTCAAAGATTGGAATTATAATATTAATGAACGGTTAATATCTATTAGTGAAGTAACTGAAGCATACGATAATAAAAAACTTATCGAACTATTCGGAACAGGAACTGCAGCCGTAATTTCTTCGGTTAGCAAACTTAAATTCAACGAAAAGCTACTTATGTTTGATGAAAATAAACCCGGTGATCTTGGAACAAAGTTATATGAAGAATTAACCGGCATTCAATATGGTAAAATTGAAGATAGACACAGCTGGATGACTTATATAGATTGAAACCTTACACATTTACCTGCCAAAGGCTGCTTTTTGCAGCCTTTTTTATTTCTAAAAATTCCCCTTGACATAGTGTTATTCTGTTCACTATATTAGCAGTGAACAAAAGGACACTATCATGAAAAAAGATTTAACCGACCGTCAGAAAGATATTCTTGGATTCATCCAGGAATACGTCGAATTAAATAATTTCCCTCCTACTTACAGAGAGATTGGACAGAAATTCAAGATTGTTAGCACATTTGGGGTTAAAAGACATATCGATGCTCTTGTGAAAAAAGGTTACCTGAATAGTGGAAATAATTTAAGCCGAACTTTGACACTTGTAGTAAATAATAATCCAATTAAGAAAGAACAAACAACAATTTTAGAAATACCTGTAGTCGGTCGTGTTGCAGCCGGTCAACCAATTTTAGCAGAAGAAAATATTGAGGGTAATATTATTATAGATAAAAATTTCCTGGGAAGCAGAACAGAATGTTTTGGATTGAAGGTTCGTGGTGATAGTATGTTAAATGCCGGAATTATGGAAGGTGATCTTGTAATTATCCAACCGCAAAAAGAAGCTGTTAACGGTGATATTGTTGTTGCATTAATTAAAGATGAGGCGACAATGAAAAGGTTTTCTTTGATTGACGGGAAAATTTATCTGATACCGGAAAATGATAATTATGAACCGATTATTATTGATAACCAAGAAGAATTTTCTATAGTTGGAAAAGTTATCGGTGTATTTAGAAGTTACAACTAAAAGAGGGAGAATCTATGAAAACCATATATTTCACAACTGCAATATTTAATAGAAACCGGGTAAAATTTCTATACGGATTGAACGAGGTGTTGTTGGAACCTTATTACATCGGAAAGAATAAAAATGGTAAAAAAACTCTTTATGGGAGAGTAAATGGTGTAAATGAAATCCGGGGATTCGATTACGAAAAAATATCCAACATAAAAATTCTTGGTTACGAAAAATTTTCACCGATTATACCAATAATGCTAATATATAGATAAATGAAAATGTTAAGCACAAAAGAGAAAAGAGAAAAAGTAGATTCCCTTATTGAACAATTGTGGAAGCACGGGTATCTCACATTAAGTAGAAAGTATGGAAAGTACCTCCCAGCTCCAACGCCCGTTGGTAATTATGATGTTGATGCAATTGCAAAGTATAAAAAGAAAATTGCTATAGGAATTACTTTAACCGATGAGGAACTTAACGACCCTAATTTAATTACAAAACTTATCATTCTAACCAAATCGAGACCTAAACAATCCGGTAGCAAGGTTACTCTATTTGTAGGAGTACCTTATAATTCTATTATAAAAGCAAATTTGCTTTTAGCTTCGCTTGATGACGAGGCAAGATCTCATATTAAACTTGTTACTTTACAGGATGAAAATGAGAGTCAAGGGTTGGGTGAACAATCCCGTGGATAATATCTAACCTTGACATTTACTCACTATCAGCATATTTTTTCAATCTTAATTTTGAGGTGATACAAGAAAATTGGCAGTTAGGTTAACCCAATCCGAAATCAAATTGATTGAAGAAACAAAATCAAAAGGTAATATTCCCAATCATATCGCAACTATTATGGATGGGAATGGAAGGTGGGCTAAGAAACGTAATCTTCCAAGAGTTGCCGGTCACCAAAAAGGTGTTGAGTCTGTTCGTTCAGTTATTGAAACTTGTGTCGGTTTAGGTGTTAAGTATCTTACATTATATACTTTCTCAACAGAAAACTGGAAACGTCCAAAGGATGAAGTCTCTACATTGATGCGATTGATTGTTAAGAGTCTTCAAAATGAAACAGATGAACTAAACTCTAATAATATTAGACTTACAACAATTGGTGATGTTGAATCATTGCCTGAAATTGTTCAACACGAATTAAAACAAGCTGTAACAAAAACATCGGGCAATACAAAACTTACACTTAATCTTGCCATAAGTTACAGCGGTCGATGGGAACTTGTAGAAGCAGTTAAGAATATAACTGCACAAGCAACTGCTGGTCACATTAAAAGTGATGAAATTTCGGAGGAGTTAATCTCTAAAAATCTAAAAACATCCGAGATACCTGATCCTGATCTTTTAATTAGAAGTGGCGGTGAATTTAGAATAAGTAATTTTTTATTGTGGCAGATTGCATATTCAGAGATCTTTGTTTCAGATACTCTATGGCCTGAATTCAGGTGTAAGCATCTTGTTGAAGCTGTTAAAGACTATCAAAAAAGAGAAAGAAGGTTCGGTTTAGTAAGCGAACAATTATCGGATAATTTGGAAAAAAATATTAAGAATGCAAATACTCACTCAAAGCAGCTGGCCTAAATTTTTTCTGTGTGTTTTCTTTTTTATTTCTGCGAACATTTACCCGCAAGTGCAAAAAGTTAATTATAAAATCCTTGGTATAAATGTAGTAGGTAATAAAAGTGCTGACGCATCAACAATTATTGCCAATTCCGGAATTAAAGTCGGCGACGAAATTGATATTCCCGGGGATCAAACTAACAATGCCATAAAACGCTTATGGAATCTCGGAATTTTTGAAGATGTTCAGATTATAATAGACAAGAAAATTGATGACGGGGTTTTCCTTCAATTTGTAATTAAAGAATATCCAAGATTAGAACAATTTGTTATCCAGGGCAACGATGAATTAAGCCAGAGTGAAATAGACAAAATAATTACAATCGTCCGCGGTCAAACTCTCAAACCTCAGGAAGTTAACCGAATCAAGAATAAATTTTTAGATAAATACGAAGACGAAGGTTACCTTAACGCAAAGATTGATATTAATTATTATTCCTTTTTCAGAGCAGATACAACCGATGATGAAATTATTGTTTCATGGCGCAATAACAAAAACCTTAGTCAGGAATACGAAACTACATACGACCTTAAGAAAGCTACCGCAATTAACTCAATAGAGAGAATTAAAGATAGAACTCTTGTAATGTTCAACGTTACAGAAGGCGACGAAGTTATAATAAGAAGTATCAAATTCAATGGAAACAATGCATTTGAAGATGATGACTTAAAAAGTGAGTTCGATAATACGAAAGAAAAAAGGTGGTGGAAATTCTGGTCGTTTCCAAATTTTAAAAGAACCGACTTTGAAAAAGACAAAGAACTACTTACAAAATTTTACCGGAAAAACGGTTATAGAGACTTTGCTGTTTTAAGAGATACTTTTTATCTATCGGATGATAAACAATATCTGGATCTCGAAATTGATGTATATGAAGGTGTTCAATACAAAGTTCGTAATATAATTTGGGAAGGTAATACTGTTTGGGAAGATGAAATCCTTACCGAAAGATTAGATTTTAGAAAAGGTGATGTATTCGATTTTGAAAAATTCAATCTGAATCTTAACTATAACGAAAAACAATCCGATGTTTCTTCCCTATACCAGGATAACGGTTATCTTGGGTTTAATCTCGATGCAAAAGAAGTAAAAGTTGGCGCAGATTCACTTGATATTATAATCCGCGTTAACGAAAACAACAGATTTAAAATCGGTAAAGTAGATATTGTTGGAAATAACAAAACAAAAGACAAAGTAATTAGACGCGAACTATATACTATCCCGGGTAATTATTTCAGCAGAAGTTTTATTTTAAGAAGTATTCAGCAATTATCTAACCTTCAGTATTTTAATGTAGAAAGCTTATATAAAGGAATTGATTACCGTCCGGCTAACGACAGCACAGTAAACCTAACATATAAAGTTGAAGAAAAATCGAGTGATTACTTAAATGCATCTGTTGGCTACAGCGGTGCATTCGGATTCAGCGGTGCAATCGGTTTTACACTTACAAATTTTTCAATCACCGAACCATTCCAGATGGGCGGCGGACAAATTCTCAATTTCAGCTGGCAATTTGGTGTTGGAAATTTCTACAGAACATTTTCATTAGGTTTTACTGAACCATGGTTTATGGATACTCCAACTTTAGTTGGTTTCGATCTCTTTGATACTCGCCAGAGATATTATTACGATTTGCGTCAGTCGGGTATTACATTAAAGGTTGGTAGAAAACTTACATGGCCAGATGACTTTTTCTATATACAAGGCATAGGTCGTTTCCAGTATAATGATGTTATCGACGGATTAGGATATTACCGCCAAGGTATTACACGCCAGGTTACATTAGGTGCTACAATTTCCAGAATGGATATTGATAACCCCATCTTCCCTTCCAGAGGATCTAAAGTAAGTTTAAGCACAGAATTATCCGGAGGTCCTTTACCCGGTAATGTCGATTACCTAAAGTTCGATTTTAAAAGTGAATGGTATAAACCACTTTTTAATACTAATAGAATTGTACTTTATTCCAGTGTGGATTTAGGTTATATTCACGAGTTGAAAAAAGGAACACCTATACAGCCCTTTGAATTTTACTACATGGGCGGTAACGGGATGATTATTGCTACTACACCTTTACGCGGTTACGATGATAGAAGTATTGGAAGACGTGATGCAAGCGGGACAGTTATTGGAAGCAGAATTCAAACGAAATATACATTTGAGTTAAGGGGTGCTTTAGCATTAGAGCCAATACCGATTTATTTATTGGCTTTTGCAGAAGCCGGTAACGTATATTTCGATGCAAAACAATTGGACTTTTTCAATCTCAAACGTTCAATCGGTATTGGTGCACGAATCCTTATCAATCCAATAGGACTATTGGGCTTTGATTATGGTTATGGATTCGACCGTAAAAGCGTAGATGATAAGGAACCTCAATGGATGTTCCATTTTCAATTTGGCAAAGGATTTTAACATATAACAAAACGAGGTTAAAAGTGAAAAGAAGTATCTTTATTTTACTAATTCTTTCTGCTGTTTCTGTTTTTGCTCAAAATCAACAAACAATTTCCTTAAAAGTTGGTTATGTTGATTCAGAAATAATAATGACTCAATTCTCTGAAGCAATTAAAGCAAAAAGTGATCTGGATGGGTTAGTTGCAAAATGGAGGAAAGAAGCTGACAGTATGACCACTGTTCTTCAGACTGCATATAACGACTATCAGAAACAATCATCAACAATGAAACCCGAACAACAGAGAGAAGCACAAGTTAAAATTGTTGAGAAGGAACAGGAAATTCAAAAGTATAGAGAACAAAAATTTTCTCAGCCCAACGGCGAATATTTTGTGCGCCAGGAACAATTATTAGCTCCGGTAAAACAAAAAGTATTCAAAGCAATTGATGAAATTGCAAAAGAAGAAAATATGCATTATGTTCTGGATAAAGCCGGCGAAGTTGTTGTTCTTTATGCCGACTCGCAGTTCGATATTACATTTAAGGTGCTTGACCGCCTAAAAAGGGGTAAATAATTAATCGGAATTAAGTTATGAAAAAGATCGGATTATTTTTTTCCGTAATACTTTTAACTGTTTCTGCATCAATTGCTCAACCCAAAATAGGTTACGTGGATAGCGAAACAATTAAAAAACAGCTTCCAGAAGCACAGGATACTCAGAAAAAATTAGATGCTATTATTAAAGAATGGCAGGAAGAACTTTCGCGTATGGAAAGGGACTGGCAAACTAAATACGACGACTATGAAAAAAGAAAATTGATCCTGAGCGAACAAAAAAGAATTGAAATTGAAAAAGAACTTGTTCAGATTGAAGACCAGATTGCAAAATACAGACAGGATAAGTTCGGAGTTCGGGGTGAGCTTTTTCAGAAACAAGAAGAATTAATGAAACCGATCCTTAATCGAATCTTTAATGCTATCTCGGACATTGCTAAAGAACAAGATTACGATTTTGTATTCGATAGAAGCAGCGATATCATTTTCCTCTACGCTAAAGAGGAATATGATATTACAAAACTGGTTTTAGAAAAACTAAAATGAGTTTATATGAAAATAAGATTGAAAGATGCCGCCGACTTTGTCGGCGGTGTTGTTATTGGTGATCCTAATATTGAAGTTTCCAATATCGCAAAAATTGAAGAAGCTAAAGAAGGTGATATTACTTTTCTTTACCTTAAAGCATACGAGAAATATCTCAGCACAACTAAAGCTTCTGCGGTTTTAATCTCGCCGGAATTCAAAAAGACCCGGACTGACATCAGCTATATTGAAGTTAACAACCCTAATGTGGCGCTCCATAAGTTTGTAATCACTTTCTTAAAACCCAAATTTATAATCGATGGAGTCGATCCATCAGCTTCCATCGATCCATCAGCAAAGATTGGTAAAAATGTTGGAATCGGTAAAAACGTTGTTGTATCAGCCGGTTGTTCAATTGGTGATAACTCAATGATATACCATAATACTGTTTTAATGGAAAAGGTTATGGTAGGCGAGAATTGTTTGATATATCCGAATGTAACTATTAGAGAAAATTGCATCCTCGGGAATAATGTAATCATTCATTCAAATACGGTTGTAGGATCGGATGGGTTCGGGTACATTCCCAATGCAAACGGTGAATATGAAAAAGTACCACAGATTGGAAATGTAATTCTTGAAGATGATGTTGAACTCGGATCCAATGTATCAATCGATCGCGCTGCATTCGGTTCTACTCTAATTAAGAAAGGTGTTAAAATTGATAACCTTGTTCAGGTAGCTCATAATGTTGTTATAGGTGATCATACGGCTATAGCAGCACAAGCCGGAATATCTGGAAGCACTAAAATTGGTAAGCATTGTATGATTGCCGGACAAGCCGGATTTGTTGGTCATATTGAAATTGCTGATCAGGTAATAGTTGGTGCGCAATCGGGTGTTTCAAAATCAATTGAAAAATCCGGTAAGTACCGCGGTTCACCGGCACAGGATATGGCTCAACAACTACGTTTGGAAGCACAGATTAGGAACATCCCTTCTCTTACAGAAAAGATTAAGAAATTAGAAGAAAAAATTGCATCTTTGGAACAGAAAATTTCTGATTTAACCGAATTGAAAGGAGAATAATGTTAGAACTCCAAAGAACTATTGCAAAAGCTGTTTCACTTTCCGGAACAGGACTTCACACCGGTACATCATGCACAATGACGTTCAAACCCGCACCAGAAAATCATGGAGTTAAATTTGTCCGTGTAGATCTTGGCGGAAGACCAGAAATTCCGGCTAATGCAGATTATGTTGTAGACACATCCCGCGGAACAACACTTGCTTTAGGAGATGCAAAAGTTCA
>JBBIHP010000074.1:0-15194 GCA_037446915.1 Ignavibacteria bacterium | reverse complement strand
AGAGCTTTTTGGTCTCCCTTTTTAATTTGAATAGCAAGATATATTTCATCTTCGGGCGTTAATAAATCTACTTTACCAATTTCCTGAAGATATTTATCTAAAGATTGACTTTCGCGATTAGTAAATTGCTTGGTGATTTTCACAGAATAATTCTCCGCAATTAGGATTCGAGATTGACATAATCAACTATTCCTACAATTGAAGCATCAACCGGAGCCATATCAACATCAAGAGGAATGACAGCCTCGCTTGCAGTAACGTAATAAATAATTTCACCCGGACCGGCACCAACAGTATCGAGAGCAATAATTGGTTCACCTAATTTTTGCAACTCGCCATTAACAGGTTGAACAAACTGCATCTTATAACCTGTTACGGTATCATACTTACGCGTAGCCCAGATGGTACCAATAACTTTGCCCAGGTACATTACTTCCCTTCTTTCTTATTGTCGGTTACGGCAATATCAAGTTTATCTACAATTGCCATAATAACAGCATCAACCGGTTTGTTTTTGGTAATTGTTGTCTGACGTGCAGAACTTCCCTGAGCAACAATAACAACTTCACCAACACCCGCTCCAACTGAATCTACCGCAATAACTGTAGATTCTCTCGGAGTATAATCCAGGTTGAGCTGACGAACAATTAAAAATTTAGCACCGACAAGATTTTCATCTTTGCGGGTAGACCATACAGTACCAATTACTTTTCCCAGTATCAGATTTGCCTCACAATTCTAATGGATTAATTATTTTAATACCGCTCTGTTTATACCTATCAATTCTGCTGGTAAGGATAGGTAATTTATTAATTTCGGCTACAACACACATTATTGCGTCACGTGTGGTCGCAACTTTATTAAAAAAATTTGAAATCTTCAAACTGTATCTCGAATTTAAACCGAGAATTTTTAATGATGCTAACAAATCTTCAACCGATTTTCTTTCATCATCCGTTGAAGCTGCAAAAAACAATTCTGAAGCATTTATTACTGTGGTAAAACAAATCCCCTTAGTCATCGCCTTTTCAAGAGAAGTTCTACCGGAAACATTTTGGGTTAGGTATTCTAAAAGCAGATCTGTTTCTACTAAATACTCCTTCTTGCTTTCCATTAATAATTAACTCTGCTCTTAAATTTTTCTGAATTGATACTCCCTTTTGAATGTAAGAAGTTTAATACCACCGGACCCGGCAAACCCTGTGTAATTTTGATTTCTTCATAGAGCTTAGAATCTATCAAAGACTCTTTAACTGCGGTATCAGAATCTCCATAGACAACAACTTTAACATTTTGATACCCTTTGGATTGTAGTTCCTTCAATTTATCTTCGGGGAAATGAAGTGTTTTTCCCGAATTAATCTCTAAATCAAATTCAAATAATTTTGATAAATCTTCATCCATTTAAAAAACTCTTTCCTAAGAGATCATTATTTATTTTGAAAAAGTGGGCAACGGTTTGAGCAGCATCTGCAAATGTTTCTCTTGTTCCTAAGTTAATCCCCGGTTTGTTCTTACGGTAAAAAATCAGCGGGACGTATTCGCGGCTATGGTCTGTACTTGGTGTTGTAGGATCGTTACCATGATCTGCAGTAAGCAAAAGACAATCCGATTCATCAAGTACATTTAATATTTCCGGTAATCGATCATCAAATTCTTTTAATGCTTTTGCAAATCCATCGGGATCATTCCGGTGACCGAAATAGACATCAAAATCAACAAGATTTGCAAAAATGAGTGCGTTACTACTGGATGTTGCTGCATTAATAATTTTATCCACTCCTTCATTGTTAGAATTAGTTTTCAACTTTGTCTTAATACCTTTATAATTAAACAGATCATTTACCTTTCCAACAGCAATAGTTTCAATTCCTTCTTTCAACAGATAATCGAGAATCGTATCCGAAGTCGGATCAACAGAATAATCTTTTCTATTAGTAGTCCTTGAATAATTATTCGTTTCGCCAATAAATGGTCTGGCAATAACACGCCCAACTGCATACTTTCCAATAAGAACTTTATCACGGGCAATTTGACATATATCATACAACCGATCGAGTGAAATTACTTCTTCGTGAGCAGCTATTTGAAAAACCGAATCCGCAGAAGTATAAACAATTGGGAAAGCGGTAATAACATGCTCATCGCCAAGTTTTTCAATAATTTCTGTTCCGGATGATGCAAAATTTCCCAAGATTCCTTTAACCCCGGTTTCATTAATAAACCTGTCAATAATTTCTTTAGGAAATCCATCTGGGAATAATGGAAATTCAACTTCGGTTTTAATTCCACCAAGTTCCCAGTGACCTGTAGTAGAATCTTTACCAACAGATAACTCGGCCATTTTACCGAATGATGCAATTGGATTTTCGATAGTTGGAACACCTTTGATATAAGTAATATTACCGATTCCCATCTTTTGAAGATTTGGAAGGTTTAATCCGCCAACGGCTTCAGCCATATTTGCAATTGTATTACTTCCCTCATCTTTATATTTATCGGCATCAGGTAATTCACCAACTCCCAATCCATCCAGTACAATTAAAATAAAGTTATTCAATTAATCCTCCGACATGAAGATCAGTTGGTGCTTTTGACAGTGTTCCCACCTTTTTCGATAGCTTTTTTTAGAGCAAGATCAGCGTTACCAAGAACTTCCTGAACATCGGACTTACCCGAAGTTGAAGCAACGCCAATTGAGACAGTGAAGGTAGTCTGTTTAGAAACTACAGCAATCGGTTTGCGTGCAATTTTTATTCTTAGTTTTTCAGCCCATAGAAAAACATCCTTTGCGGATGTATTGAAGTAAAATATTGCAAATATCTTTTCGCTTATTCTTCCCATAATATTAAGCGGAGTCATTTCATCACGTATCAGTTGTGCGATTGTTCGTAATACTTTTGGGAATGGGTCACCTTCGAAAAGCGATTCCTGATCAAGAAGGTCATCAACTTTTATTAAAGCTACTGCGCCTGGTAATTCAAGCTCCTTGGATCTCACAAGATCGATTGTCAATCTTTCAACAAATGATTCGTAGTTCAAACAACGTGTTTCAATATCTACTGAGAGTAAGTTTTTTAATATTCCAATTGTTGAATAGGAATGAAGAATAAACGCGAATATTTTTGTAGCATTTTTAATAAATGTAACTTCACTATTTGTGTAAACGTTTTTCTTTAAACTTTCGAAACAGAGTACCCCGTAATTCTGTTCATCATAGATTAGAGGTATTGCAAGGAATGAACCGTCAAAACTAACGTCTTCATTTTTAGAAAAACGGGGGAATTCTGAACCGGAAGTATCATCAATCTTAACCGGGGTTGAACTTAATATCGATTTACCAACCAGAGTTCCGCTGAGATCAATCTCCAGATTTTCACCAATATATTTTAACGAAGTTTTATTAACAATCCGCGCTGTTTTAAATTTTTGTTCATTAGGGGAATATGAAACAAATGTAAATGCGTCCCAGTCAATTAATCCTTCTACTGCACTGTTTAATGCCGAATATAGATCTGCTTCACTTTCAAATTTTTTATCGTATGAAAGAACTCCAAGAAGAGATTTTAATCTTTGTTCAGCTTGAGATTCCGTAAACTTCTCTTCAAATAAGGAAATGATAACCGAGATTACTCTTACAATTCGGCCTAATGAATAGATCTGTTCAATACCAAATGCATCATTAACTTTTGAATCGAGTGTTAGAATTCCTGTTAAACTTTTTCCGTAAAAGAGAGGAACACCTACAAAGCTTTTAATTCCCTGAGGTGAGTTATAATAACGTATTACATCAAACTCTGCATTTGGGGAAATATCTGTTAATAGTTCAGGTTCCTCTTTCTGGATTATTTTACCAAGTATATCGTCTTCAAGATCAAATTTTTGTTTGGATATTTGAGTGGAACTCGAGACATATCTTTCCAGTGTAAGCCGTTTGCGATTTTTGTTGTACCAGAAAAATGCTGCCGTATGGGCCATAAAAGAATCTTTTACAACACTTAATATTTTTTCGAGCACAAAACCGAATTGTTCATCATGATTAACATCCTTGGGAATTTCTTCTTGAACAATTTTATCAAAATTCGATTTGAAATTGGGTGGTTTGAATAATTCCTTATTACCCCGGTTATATGATTGAGAAAAACTATCTGCTGAAATTACTTCAATATTCTTATTAGGTGAAATTATTGTAAAATCTTCGCCGGAATCAGGTATGTATTTAGATTTATCATTTTTAGGTGTTGAATCAAATTCCTCGTCAATCTCTTCACCACTCTGATAAACCGCTTCTGTCTTTGAAGTGTCTCTTAAAAAAATAATAAAACCGACATAAATAAGGAGAATAAATCCGGCAATTATTTTAAATAAAATATCCTCTGTAAAAAATGGAATTGCAATAAGGATGGGAATTATTAAAAATGTAAGAATTCTCTTTCTATTTTTTTCAGATAAACCCATCAACCCGCCGGAAAGATTATAGAATTTTCTTAAATATCTACAATGTTTGGTTCAATAATACTAAAGTTTTGCGAAATTTTCATAAAAGTAGAGCAGTTAGAATCCGAATTATTTCTTTTTTCCCTCTTCCGCTAATAGATGAAAACAAAAACAGATTTTCGCCGTTAATTAATTCCGGGAATATTCCAACAACATCTCTAACTGATTTAGCAATTTCGGATTGTTTCAGTTTGTCAATTTTACTAAGAACAACATTGTAAGGTATATTCTTTTCAGTAAGGAATTGGTTGAAATCAATATCCAGCTGAGTAGGTAGATGACGGCTGTCGATAATATGAAAAGCTAGAACAATGTTTTTGTTAAGTTCTATAAACTTTTCAATTAGATTTTTCCAATGGTTTCTTTCTGCTTTAGATACTTTTGCAAAACCGAAACCAGGTAGATCAATCAGGTAAAATTTATTTTCAACAAGATAATAATTAATAGACGTTGTTTTGCCGGGTGTAGAACTGGTTTTAGCAACTTTAGCCGGATAAAATAGTGTATTTATAAATGACGATTTACCAACATTAGATCTTCCGCCTAATATTACTGTTGGAAGCTCCTTTGCTGGTATTTCTTTCAATTTATATACGGCGTTAATAAATTCTATTTTTCTCATGTGTCAAATATAAGAAACAATCAAATACTGTTAGCTCTGGCGGTTCGATACAAAACCGGACGAATTAAATATTACATGTTAATTTAAAATAAAAAAGGAGTAATAGTATTTACCATTACTCCTCATAACAAAAGCAAAAGAAAATTATTTTTCTTTAGAAGTTTTTCGTGTTGTAGTAGTTTTAGCTTTAGCCGGAGCTTTTTTCACTTTTGCATCATCAGATTTCTTTGCTTTAGGCACGTTAGGTTTCTTTTCCTTTACCTTTTTTTCTTCCTTCTTTTCAGAAGCGGATTCAGCTTTAATTTCATCCGACTTAGTAGTTTCTTCTTCTTTCGATTTCTTAGGAGCTTTCGGTTTTACAATTCCGCTATAATCAACAAGTTCTATTAAAGCTAATTCTGCAGCATCCCCTTTTCTTTGTCCAAATCTAACAATCCTGGTATAACCACCGGGTCTGTCCCCTATTTTTGCTACAATATCATTAAACAATTCTTTAAGAAGATTTCTGTCCTGTATTTCGGATGCAACAAATCTGCGCGAGGCAACAGAATTTGTTTTCGCTTTTGTGATTAATGGTTCAACAAAAGATCTTAATTCTTTTGCTTTTGCAACGGTAGTTTTAATCTTCTTATGCTTTAGTAAAGAAGAAGCTAAATTTCTAAGTGTTGCACGTCTGTGTTCCGAAGTTCTTTTTAATTTTCTACCTTTAACTCTATGTCTCATTATTCAACCCTGGGGAAAGTACTAATTATTTTCTGGTTTTTCTTTTAATATTTTATCTACGTCCATACCGAATTCGAGTCCGTAGTTTTCAACTATTTCGATTAATTCGGCTAAGGATTTTCTACCGAAGTTTCTGAACTTAAGCATTTCGTTTTCATCTCTGCGGACTAAATCGCCAAGTGTCTTAATATTGGCAGCTTTCAAGCAGTTATGCGATCTAACACTCAATTCGAGGTCGTCAACATTAGTAGTAAGAATTTTTCTAAGTCTTTCAGCTTCAGCATCTTTTTCGTTTTCAACTTTTTCTTCTTCAGGTTCAGCATCAAAATTGATGAAAAGCTGAATATGATCTTTAAGAATTTTTGCAGAGCTCGAAAGAGCTTCTTCCGGAGTAATTGAACCGTCGGTTGTAATTTCAAGTGTAAGTTTTTCGAAGTCATTCCGTTCTGCAATACGGACGTTTTCAACGTCATATCTAACATTTACAATCGGTGTAAAAATAGAATCGATTGGAATTGTGCCAATAGTCATATCAGGTATTTTCTGTTCATTAGATGGAACATATCCTTTACCAATACCGAATTTTAATTCCATATTAAGTTTGGTTTCAGGATTAAGTCTGGCAATTAAAAGATCTGGGTTAAGAATTTCGATATCGGGACATGCTTTTTGAATATCTGCAGCTTTAAATTCTTTAACGCCGGAAATTGAAAGTTCGCATCCGGTTGTTTTCTTATTTAAAATTCTCATTCTAACCTGTTTAAGATTTAGAATGATTTCCGTTACATCTTCAACAACGCCCGGAATAGTAGAAAATTCATGAAGTACACCTTCAATCTTAACAGCAGTAATAGCAGAGCCGGTAAGTGAAGATAATAATATTCTTCTGACTGCATTTCCTAATGTAACTCCGAATCCTCTTTCCAATGGTTGCAAAGAAAATCTTCCGAATGTAACACTCTTCGAGGAATCGTCCTGAATAACACTTTCGGGCATTTTTATAAACGGATAGCTCATGTAGTATCCTCTAAATTAAATTTTAAAATTACTTAGAATATAATTCAACGATTAATTGTTCGTTAGCTTGCAATGGAATATCTTCTCTTTCCGGAATGTTAAGGAAAGTGCCGGAGAGAGTTGCTTTATCTATTGAAAGCCAATTATATACATTATCTTTTGTTCTTCTCAAAGAATTATGAATCGCATCAAGTTTCTTACTTTTCTCTTTTACTGTAACTATATCACCAGGTGCAAGTAAAAACGAAGGTATATCTACAAGATGACCGTTAACCATAAAATGTCTGTGAAGAACAAGTTGTCTGGCGGCTTTTCTTGATGGAGCAAATCCGAGTCTGAATACAGCGTTATCCAATCTTCTTTCCAGCAATTTAATAAGGTTAGCGCCGGTAATTCCTTTTTGGCGTGTAGCTTTTTCGAAATAATTATGGAACTGAGTTTCCTGTAATCCATAAATTCTTTTTACTTTTTGTTTTTCTCTAAGCTGAACACCATATTCTGAGAATTTTGTTCTACGTGAAAGACCATGCTGACCCGGTGCATAATTTCTCTTTTCCAACGGACATTTTTCCGAGTAACATTTAGATCCTTTTAAGAATAATTTTTGCTTTTCTCTTCTGCACAATTTGCAACTGGAACCAGTGTATCTTGCCATCTAATTATTTCTCCTTCTTAAACTCTTCTGCGTTTTGGCGGTCTGCAGCCATTATGTGGAATTGGTGTACTATCTTTAATTGATAAAATTTCTAATCCTGCAACGCTTAAGGCTCTAATAGCAGCTTCGCGTCCAGCCCCAGGACCTTTAACAAAGACATCAATTTTTCTTAGTCCAAGATCATAAGCTTCTTTAGCGGCTGCTTCTGCAGTAACCTGTGCAGCAAACGGAGTATTTTTCCTTGAACCTTTAAATCCATTTTTACCGGCTGAAGACCATGAAATTGTATTACCGTAAATATCTGTTATTGTACAAATAACATTATTAAATGATGCTTTAATATGAGCAACGCCAACCGCATCAACATGAACTTTCTTTTTAGTCTTTTTAACTACCTTAGCCAATTTAGCTCCTTAAAATTAATTATTACTTCTTAGCCGGTGTTTTTTTCTTTCCGGCAACTGTTTTACGTTTACCTTTACGTGTTCTTGAATTTGTTCTGGTTCTTTGACCTCTAGCGGGTAACCCTCTTCTATGACGCAAACCACGGTAAGAACCGATATCCATCAACCTTTTAATATTCTGCTGAACTTCGCTTCTTAAAGCACCTTCAACTTTATTTTCAGAAGTCATTATAGAACGGATCTTCGCAACTTCTTCTTCGGTCAATTCGCCAATTTTTTTGTCGGGATTAACATTTGCTTTGGTAAGAATATTCATGGCTGTAGTGCGACCTACGCCAAAAATGTAAGTTAATCCAACAAATGCTTTTTTTTGTTTTGGTAAATCAATACCAGCAATACGAGCCAAATCTTATTCCTCCTACTTTTAACCTTGTCTTTGTTTGTGTTTTGGATTTTTGCAAATTACGCGTACAACTCCCTTTCGTTTTATGATTTTGCAATGCTCGCATAATTTTTTTACGGAAGCTCTAACCTTCATCTCTTCTCCGTTATTTATACCTATATGTTATTCTACCTTTGTTCAAATCATAAGGTGATAATTCAATAGCCACCTTATCGCCAACTAAAATTTTTATAAAGTGCATTCTCATCTTACCGGAAATGTGAGCAAGGATTTCGTGACCATTATCGAGCCGGACTTTAAAATGAGCATTCGGTAATGTCTCTGTAACAATTCCATCTACTTTTATTGGTCCTTGCTTAGCCATTTATTAGCACTTAGTTAATATTTCTGGTTTACCGTCTATAATTGCAATAGTATGTTCAAAATGAGCCGAGGGTAATCCATCGGCAGTTCTAACTGTCCATCCATCTTCGTCAACTGTAACTTTATAAGTTCCTAAATTTATCATCGGTTCTATTGCGAGTGTCATTCCGTTCTTAATTAAAGTACCGCTTCCTTTTCGTCCATAATTTGGAATTTGAGGTTCTTCGTGCAAAAGTTTGCCAACACCGTGTCCGCAAAGGTCTCTAACAACCGAAAATCCTTTCGATTCAACTTCGGATTGAACTGCAAAAGCAATATCTCCTATCCTGTTGCCGGAAATTGCTTGTTCAATTCCGAGATAAAGAGATTTTTCAGTTGAGTTCATTAAGTTAAATTTTTCTTCTGAGATATTACCAATTGCTATCGTAAGAGCGGCATCGCCAAAAAAATTATTCTTCTCAACTCCTATATCAACTGAAAGAATTTCTCCTTCTTTAAGAATCCTGTTACCGGGAATACCGTGAACAACCTCATCATCAATTGAAGAACATATTGAACCTGGGAAATCGAACGATCCGGACTGAGAATAACCTTTGAATGCCGGTCGTGCATTATTGCTGAGAATATAATCTTCCGCAATTTTATCCAGTTCCATTGTCGTTACGCCAGGTTTAGCATAACGCTTCATTAATTGTAAAACTTCTGCAACTAGTTGACAGCTTTCTCTTATATAATCAATTTCTTTTTTTGTTTTAATTAATATCACAACTGGCTGTCTTCAGACAATACTTTAAGATCTTCTACCTTTTAATTTACCGGACTTCATAAATCCATCATAATGTCTCATCAATAAATGAGATTCAATTTGCTGTAAAGTATCTAAAGCAACACCAACAATAATAAGTAAACTGGTGCCACCGAAGAATGAAGCAAAACTTCCTGATACTCCAAACTTAGAAACAAATGTGGGAAGTATTGCAATGATTGCAAGAAATACTGACCCGGGTAAAGTAATCTTAGTTAATATATTATCAATAAATTCCGATGTTTGCTTGCCGGGACGAATACCTGGAATAAAACCACCTTGCTTTTTCATATTCTCTGCAACATCCTGAGGATTGAATGCAATTGCGGTATAGAAATATGTGAAGAAAATAATCATGATTGCATATATAAGTGCATATGTAAATGATTGATACGAAAAATATTGAGCAAGCGTACCAATAAATTCATTATTCGGGAAAAATGAAAATAATGTACTTGGAATAAACATAATTGATTGAGCAAAAATTATTGGCATAACACCGGCTGTATTAACTCTTAGTGGAATATATTGAGTTACACCGCCATAAACTTTTCTGCCCACAACACGTTTAGCATACTGCACCGGAATTCTCCGCGTACCTTGTGTTACAAGAACTACACCCGCAATAACCAAAACCATTAGTGCAATAATTACTATTTCTATTACTAAATTTCTTTGTCCAGCGGCAATCAATCTGTATTCATCAAGTATTGCAAACGGAAATCTATTAATTATTCCAATAAAAATTATTAATGAGATACCGTTTCCAATTCCTTTCTCTGTTATCTGTTCACCCATCCACATAACAAACATTGTTCCGGCAACAAGAAGTACAATTGTAGAAGCTTGCCATGCAAAACCTCTTACGACTTCAGGAACAATAGGTAAATTATTTTGTTGTAAATTCATTAGCGTAATTGTAACACCCCAAGCCTGAAAAGCAGAAATAATAACAGTACCGTATCTTGTCCACTGATTTATTTTTTTTCTACCTTCTTCACCTTCACGTTGCAATTTTTGAATATAAGGAATAACTGCTCCTGCAATCTGAAGAATAATAGAAGCTGAGATATATGGCATAATTCCAAGAGCAAAAATAGCCGCATTAGAAAATGCACCGCCCACAAACAAATCATACAATCCAAAAAGATTATCAGATGTTTGATTAGACATTGCAGAGGTTAGTAAAAACGAATCAATACCCGGTAATGTTATGTGGGAACCAATTCTAACAATTACAAGCAAGGCAACTGTATAAAGAATTCTTTGCCTAAGCTCATGAATTTTAAAAATATTACGAAAAGTTTCTTGAATAGTAGCCATTAAACTTTGATCTCTTTAATAGTTCCGCCAAGTGATTCAATTTTTTCTTTAGCTGAAGCACTGAATGCATGTGCTTCAATATTTAATTTCGCTTTTAATTCTCCAACACCAAGAATTTTAAAAGGTGCAACCGCTTTAGAAATTACACCGTTCTTATATAAAGACACTGCATTAATAATTCCGTCTTCAACTTTTTTATCATCTACTAACTTTTGTAATCGGCTTAAGTTAACAACCTGATAAACAGTTTTAAATGGAGAGTGAAAACCTCTCTTAGGAACACGTCGTTGTAGAGGCATCTGTCCGCCTTCGAACCATGCTCTATATTTAGCACCAGAACGTGAACGCTGGCCATTCATACCACGTGTAGCAGTTCCACCATGTCCAGAACCTTCTCCACGAGCAATTCTCTTTACTTTTTTGTTTGAACCTTTTGCCGGTTTAAGATTACTTAAAATATCCATTGAACACCCTATGCTTCGATTTCTTCTACTTTAACTAAATGAGATACTTTCTTAATCATTCCTCTAATTTGAGGTGTATCGTTATGAATTACGAAATAATTCGGTCTGCTCAGACCTAAAGATTCTATTGTTAATTTTTGTGTCTTAGGTCTATCAATAATACTTTTTACTTGTGTAATTTTTAATTTCTTAGCCATATAATCCTCTAATTACAAATTGAACAACTCGTTAACTTTCAATCCGCGTTTATAAGCCATTGTTCTGGCATCAACAAGATTAAGTAAAGCATTCAAAGTTGCTTTAACCTGGTTATGCGGGTTGGAAGAACCGAGTGATTTAGTCAAAATATCCTGAACACCGGCAGCTTCTAAAACTGCACGGACACCACCTCCGGCAATAAGACCTGTTCCGGGTGTAGCCGGTTTTAATAGAACCTGTCCAGCACCAAATTTACCCACTATTGGATGAGGAATAGTTCCTTTAACAACAGATACTTTGAATACATTTTTCTTAGCATCGTCAATACCTTTAGAGATTGCATCAGTTACTTCATTTGCTTTTCCAAGTCCTACACCAACATGTCCGTTACCATCACCAACAACTACAATTGCATTAAAGCTGAACCTTCTACCACCTTTAACAACTTTGGCAACTCTATTAATATGAACAATTTTTTCTTTTAGGTTTTCGAGTCCCGATACTTTTTTGTACTTGAAATTCAATTTTAACTCCTCTATTCAACCTTAACTTAATTATTAATGATTTTTTTGCTGCCGGGGGAGGATTCGAACCTCCACATACGGCTCCAAAGGCCGCTGTCCTGCCATTAGACGACCCGGCAAGAACAAATTAAAAATGAAATTAAAATTTCAAACCGCCTTCACGGGCGCCATCGGCAATAGCTTTAACTCTACCGTGATATGTGTAACCACTTCTATCGAACACGGCAGTAGTAATACCTTTTTCAGCAGCACGTTTTGCTAATACAACTCCAACAATTTTACTTTTTGAAACTTTTGTTTTTGTGTTTTTTAATTCTTCAGCCAGATCTTTTAACTTTGTTGAAGCAGAAACTAATGTAACACCCTTTGAATCATCTACAAGCTGAGCATACATATGATTCAAACTTCTGAATACAGTTAATCTAGGACGTTCGGCAGTTCCTGAAATTTTGCTTCTAACTCTTACTTTTTTTCTAATTCTTCTTTTATTATCCTTCAAAAACATTTTTCCCGATCTCCTAATTATTTACCAGCAGTCTTGCCAGCTTTTCTAATAATAAATTCATTCGAATATTTAATTCCTTTACCTTTGTATGGCTCAGGTTTTTTGAAAGACCTGATTTTTGCAGCAATCAATCCAACAAGCTCTTTATCAATTCCTGAAATTTTAATTTGTGTTGGAACGGGAACTTCAATTTTAATTCCCTGAGGCGGAATAAAATAGATTGGATGAGAATAACCCAAACTAAATAGAACCGCTTCACCTTTAGATTCGGCTTTATAACCAACACCAACAATATCAAGTGATTTCAGATACCCTTCCGAAACACCTTTTATCAAATTGCCTATAAGTGCTCTGGTAAGTCCATGCAAAGATCTATTCTCTTTAGAATCATCCGGACGTGTAACAAGAACTTCATCTTTAGTTACTTCCACATTAATGCTGGGATGAATTTTCATTGTTAATTCGCCGAGTTTACCTTTAACTTTCAGTAACCCATCAGTTTTAGTTACTGTAACATCTTTAATAGAAATCGGTTTTTTACCTATACGCGACACTTTTTAACCTCGTTCAAACTTTAGTTGATTACCAAACGTGGCAGATTACTTCACCGCCAACGGCTTCTTTTTTAGCTTGTTTATCTGTTAATAAACCTTTTGGAGTAGAAATGATTGCCATTCCTAATCCATTTAAAACTCTTGGAATTTCATCTTTACCAACATAAGTATGAAGTCCGGGGGTACTGATTCTTCTTAACCCGGCAATTGAAGAAACTCCGTTTATATACTGCAAATGAATTCGTAAAACGTTTTGTTTATTATCTTCAACTACGTTATAGTCTCTAATAAACTTGTTCGATCTAAGAATTTCGGCCAAATTAATCTTCATTTTTGATGAAGGTATGTCCACAAATTTTTTCTTTGCTTTAACAGCATTTCTAATTCTTGTTAAAAAATCTGCAATCGGATCGGTTGCTGGCATTTACTTATTCTCCTCTTGTTACCAACTTGATTTTTTTACGCCGGGAATTTCACCGCGTAAAGCCATTTCTCTTAATACTAAACGGGATATTCCAAACTTTCTGTAAAATCCCCTTGGTCTACCTGAAATTAAACATCTATTATGAATACGTGTAGAAGCAGAATTTCTGGGGAGTAATTGCAAAGCATCGTAATCACCCTTTTCTTTTAATTCCTTTCTCTTTTCGGAATACTTAGCAGAGAGTCTGCGTTTTTTTTCTTCACGTGCTAATAAACTTTTTCTTGCCATGATCTTCCTTCTAATTAATTTCCTTTTTTCTGAACGGCATGCCGAATGCGTTCAAAAGCTCGAATGCTTCTTTATCAGTTTTTGCTGTTGTAACAAACGTTATATCCATTCCTAATACTTTAGTAACCTTATCAACATTAATTTCCGGGAATATAATTTGTTCTTTTATGCCAAGTGTATAATTGCCTCTTCCGTCAAAAGATTTATCGGAAACTCCTCTAAAGTCGCGAACTCTTGGAAGAGCAATGGTTATAAGTCGATCCAGAAATTCATACATTCTTGCACTTCTTAAAGTAACTTTAGCACCAATTTTCATTCCTTCGCGCAATTTGAAATTGGATATTGCTTTCTTAGCAATTCTAACAGAAACTTTCTGACCTGTAATAGTTTCGAGATCTTTAACAGCTTCATCTAAAATTTTTGCGTCCTGAACTGCCTGACCCACACCCATATTCAAAACAATTTTTTCAATTTTGGGGACCTGCATAATACTTTTGTAATTGAATTGTTCTTTTAGTTTAGGAACGATTTCTTTAGTGTATTTTTCTTTTAATCGTGCCGGAATTTTTTCTTCAACTACTTTAATGTCGTCACCGGATTTAGCTTTTTTACCGGATTGCGGAGCCGCAGTTTGAGTTTTTTGATCTTTTGTTTTTTGATCTTTTGTTTTTTGTTCTTTTGCCATCGTGATTATAAATCCTTAGAATTTTTATGCGATCATTTCGCCGCTTACTTTGCTTATTCTTACGCTTTTCTTTTTTCCTTTTTTATCATCTATGATGATTTTAGAACCAATTTTTGTCGGTTCATTTGTTTTAGGATCGAGAAGCATAACATTAGAAACATTAATAGGAGCTTCTTTTTCAATAATTCCGCCTTGCGGATTTTTCTGATTAGGTTTTGTATGTCTTTTACAAAGGTTAACTCCCTCAATAATTACTTTATTAAGTACCGGAAAAACTTTAAGAACTTTACCGGTTTTTCCTTTGGAGTTACCCGAAATAACAATTACAGAATCATTCTTTTTAATTTTCATTTGGTCATTCCTCTTAGAGAACCTCTGGAGCCAGAGAAATTATTTTCATAAATTTTTTATCGCGCAATTCTCTTGCAACCGGCCCAAATATACGAGTACCGCGTGGTTCGCCCTGAGCGTTTAATAAAACAGCAGCATTTTCATCAAAACGGATATACGAGCCATCATTTCTTCTAACTTCTTTTTTAGTACGAACAATAACAGCCCTTGATACTTCACCTTTTTTAACACCTCCGCCGGGTATTGCTGATTTAACGCTAACAACAATTACATCACCCAGGCTGGCGTATCTTCTATTACTGCCACCTAAGACGCGAATACATCGGACTTTTTTATCAACGGAATTATCCGGAACTACTAAATTTGTTTCTTCTTGAATCATTTTTTAT
>JBBIHP010000073.1:0-15300 GCA_037446915.1 Ignavibacteria bacterium | reverse complement strand
GTGATCTGATTGAATTGGTTGTAAAATTAAATCAGGGCAATCAATCTGCAAATTGCTGGACTTGTGATTTCTCTGAAGACTATGTAAAAATTAATGGGAGCTACAGAACTTGACGACAGCAACTTTCAAAAAAGAAGATGTTCTGATTGAAGCGCTTCCATACATTCAACAATTTGAAGGTAAGACATTTGTAATTAAGTATGGCGGCGCCGTTATGGAAGATGAAAATCTTAAGACGATGATCGCTAAAGATGTAACACTGTTAAGGAAAATCGGTATTAATGTTGTCGTTATTCATGGAGGAGGAAAAGAGATTACATCATTATCGAACAAACTTAACATTGAGACAAAATTTGTAAACGGGCAAAGATATACCGACGAAGAAACATTGAATGTAGTTCAGATGGTCCTGGCCGGGTCTATAAATAAAGATATAGTAAGAAGGATTAATATTCATGGCGGACGAGCCGTTGGTATAAGCGGAATAGACGGCGATATGATAAAGGTAAAAAAATATGAAAAGGAAAATCTTGGATTGGTAGGTGAAGTTGTAGATGTAAATGAAACATTAATAAAAAATTTACTGAAAGACGGTTACCTGCCCGTAATTGCCCCGATGGGAATTGATAATTATGGAACAGTTTATAATGTAAATGCTGACATAGCTGCCGGTTCTCTTGCCGGTGCAATTGATGCCGCTAAGCTTGTCTATATGAGCGATACAGAAGGTGTTAAGATCAATAACGAATTAGCTCCTCATTTAAAAGAAAAACAAATTCTGGATTTTATTGATAAAGGAATTATCAATGGTGGTATGATTCCGAAGGTCGAATCGGCATTGAACGCTTTGAATGCCGGAGTAAACAAGGTTCACATTGTCGATGGAAGAATTGAACACGCACTTCTTCTCGAAATATTTACTGAAGAGGGAGTAGGAACCGAAATTGTAAGCGACTGATTACGGCTGCACTTGAAATGAAACGATAAGGTGATTAGGTTCGAAATAACAATAAACGGGAAAAGTTATGAGCAGAAAATTAGAAGATATCAGCAAGCGGCATTCACTTATTAAGTCGATTATTTCAGCACAGGAAGTTTTTAATCAAACACAACTGGTAAAACTTCTTAAGCAGAATGGAATTAGAGTTACCCAGGCAACTTTATCAAGAGACTTGAATGAACTTGGTGTAGTAAGAATTCCCACACCTAACGGAACAGTTTATCGTATCGGAGAAACAGGAACACAATCCACAATTAAAAACCGGATTGCAGAAGAGGTTATATCAATCGATAGCAATGAACAGTTGATTGTAGTTAGAACATTTACTGGAAGAGCACAGGGTGTTGCTGTCTTTATTGATAGTCAGAAAATTCATGATCTCCTTGGTACAATTGCCGGAGATGATACAATACTTATAATTCCACGATCGATAAAAAAAATAAAAACAATAATAGAAAAATTAAAAACAACTTTAGGAATAACGTAAAATGAGTAAGAACAAAATTGTAGTAGCATATTCGGGCGGATTGGATACATCCGTTATGGTTCACTGGTTGAAAAATCATTACGATGCCGAAATAATTACATTTACCGGCGATCTCGGTCAAACAAAAGAACTAACAGGCTTAAAAGAGAAAGCATTGAAATCCGGCGCATCAAAAGTTTACATAGAAGATTTGCGCAAAGAATTTTTGGAGGATTATGTTTACCCCTCACTTAAAGCCGGTGCAATGTATGAAGAGGCATACCCGATGGCTACATCAATTGGAAGACCCTTGCTTGCAAAAGCACTGGTTGACGTTGCATTGAAAGAAGGTGCTAATATGGTTTCGCACGGATGCACAGGTAAAGGAAATGATCAGGTTAGATTCGAAGTCTCTGTCGGCGCACTCGCCCCGGATCTTAAAATTATTGCACCTCTACGCGAATGGGAATTCAAATCCCGTGAAGAAGAAATTGAATATGCAAGGAAGCATAATATTCCTGTTGCTGCAACAAAAGAAAATCCATATTCAATTGATGAGAATTTATGGGGAACAAGTATTGAGTGTGGTGTACTTGAAGATCCGATGGTAGCACCGCCTGAGGATGCATTTCAATCAACAACTTCACCTGAAAATGCAAACGATAATGGCGATGATGTATCAATTGAATTTGTTGAAGGAATTCCCGTTGCTGTAAACGGTCAGGAAATGGAAAGTATTTCACTCGTAAAATTTCTAAATGCTGTTGGTGCTAAGAATGGGATCGGCAGAATTGACCTTGTAGAGAATAGATTGGTAGGAATAAAATCACGGGAAGTTTACGAAGCTCCCGCTGCTTCAATTCTCCATTTCGCTCATAAAGAATTGGAAAGACTAACACTCGAAAAATCTGTGATGCACTATAAATCTATAGTTGCACATGAATTTTCCAACCTCATTTACAATGGACTCTGGTTTTCTCCATTACGCGAAGCACTCTCTGCATTTGTAGATAAAACACAGGAGAGAGTAACCGGACTTGTAAAAGTAAAACTTTACAAAGGAACATTGAGAGTTACAGGTAGAACATCTCCGTATTCATTATACGACCCTGCTCTTGCAACTTATACTGCAGAAGATCAGTTCGATCATAAAGCTTCTGAAGGGTTTATAAAAATTTATGGTTTACCATTGAAGACTTATAACCGTGTAACACAAAAAGTTAAGAACGAAAGAAAAAGTGCAGTTGCATAACTGAAATCAAGAGATGCAAATAGTGATTAACAATTACTAATTATTGAAAATCAGTTTTAATCTGTTAAATCTGTGTTCTATATTTAAATAAGTAATTACTTTTTGTTCATCTCCGGAATAAAAAATGCCGACATGGAATAGCCGATTCAAAAAAGAACTTGATGAACAAGCTCTAAAATTTTCCTCGTCAATTAAAATAGATGGAAAACTCTATAACGAGGATATAACCGGAAGTATTGCTCATGTAAAAATGCTTGTTAAGCAGAAAATAGTTTCTTCTGCTGAAGGTAATAAAATTGTAAAAACTCTTGAATCGATCCGTCAAGAAATTTCTTCGGGTAAGTTGAAATATAATTGGCGCAATGAGGACATCCATTCTTTCATTGAAGAAGAACTCACTAAAAGAATCGGCACTACCGGTAAAAAACTTCATACAGCACGCAGCCGCAATGATCAGGTTGCAGTTGACGAACGGCTTTACATTAAAAAGGAATGCCTGTCATTAAAAAAGTTTATCACTGGCTTGCAAAAGTCACTTCTTAAGATTGCTATTAAGCATAAGGGCACTATAATTCCCGGCTACACACATTTGCAACGCGCACAACCAGTTCTATTCGCACATCATTTACTTGCATACATGTGGATGTTCGAACGCGACATTGAGCGTCTTAACGATTGTATGAAACGCGCGGACAAATCACCGCTTGGTGCAGCAGCTCTTTCCGGAACTACACTACCGATTGATAGAAACTATTCAGCAAAATTACTTGGGATGAAAGGTATAATCGAAAATTCACTTGATGCTGTTTCGAGCCGGGACGTGGTGATAGAATTAATAAGTATTTGTTCGGTTGTTATGATGAATCTGAGCCGGCTTTCTGAAGAGTTGGTTTTGTGGAGTTCCCAGGAATTTTCATTTGCTCAGTTCGATGATTCGTTTTCAACCGGAAGCAGCTTGATGCCGCAGAAAAAAAATCCCGACATTGCAGAACTTGTAAGAGGAAAAACCGGAAGGGTGTATGGCGCACTTATAGGAATATTAACCGTTATGAAATCCCTTCCACTTGCTTACAACCGCGATATGCAGGAAGATAAATTCCATCTTATTGAAGCAGTTGATACAACAAAAGAATGTTTGCAAGTAACAGCCGGTTTATTAAGCCATACAAAATTTAATAAGGATCGTTTTGAAAAAGAACTCGATGGAAGTCTATTGCTTTCAACTGAATTGGTAGATTACCTTGTTCGTAAAAAAATTCCTTTCAGAGAGGCGCATAATATTGTCGGAAAACTTGTTGCTCTGGCAATTTCAAAAAAGAAAAAACTAAATGAAATTACTCTTGATGACTTTAAAAAGATCTCACACGAATTTGAAAAGGACGTTTACAAATATCTCCCCGCAAAATCGAGCATTATAAATAAAATCTCTAAAGGAAGTACTTCATATAAAGAAGTAGATAATCAGGTTAAATTCTGGACGAAAAAACTCCTTTAATCCCCAGCAAGATTTAATATATTCTTAATTTAGCATTGTTAATTTTTCAAATTAATTTTGAATCAACTTCATTATATTATACGTCATAATAAGGTCACAATTAGGGGAATTCAATGCATGCACTAGAAGTAAAAAATCTAACAAAGCGTTTTGGTTCGCTGGTTGCGGTTGATCAGGCATCGTTCGAAGTTCCGGAAGGTTCAATATTCGGACTCATCGGAAGAAACGGTGCAGGCAAGACAACAACAATCAGAATGATGATGGGCATTTATATGCCCGATGAAGGCGAAGTAAATCTTCGTGGTGTTAAGGTTGGACAGGAATTTAAAAACCGTGTCGGTTATCTTCCTGAAGAAAGAGGTCTTTACAAAAAAATGAAAGTGATGGACACTCTAAATTACTTTGCAGAGATTAAAGGTAAATCCGGAAGGGATGTCCACAAGAGAGCAAATGAGTACCTTAAACGGTTCGAGCTTTACGACCGCCGACTTTCGAAAGTTGAAGATCTATCAAAGGGCAATCAGCAGAAACTTCAATTTATCGCTACAGTTCTTCACGATCCGGATTTTGTTATTCTCGATGAACCGTTTTCCGGACTTGATCCGGTTAACACAAACTTGCTGAAAGATATTATTTTAGAAATGAAAGAACGTGGTAAAGTAATAATATTTTCAACTCACTTAATGGACTTTGCCGAAAAACTCTGCGATCATCTCGCAATGATTGATCATGGCAAAATTATTTTGAAAGGTAAGCTTAGCGAAATTAAATCCAGATACGCCCAGAAGAATGTTAGCTTAACTTATGAAGGAGATATTTCGTTTCTTAAAGGTCACCCGATAATTGAAAAAATTGAAAACTATGGAAATACAACCGGTATAAGAGTTAAAGAACCGGAACAATCTCAAACAGTATTAAAAATGTTAGTTGAAAGAGGAATTGTGATTAAAAAATTTGATGCTAACGATATTTCATTACAGGAAATATTTATTGAACTTGCCGGTCGCGAAGTAAGCGGTAAGGAGGTGCACAATGCTTAATAATAGAATTATTGCCGTATTCAAAAGAGAAGTGAAAGAAAGAGTGATCTCAAAAGGATTCATTATAATGACAATCCTTCTACCGGTTTTTATGTTCGGCTTAATTGGTATTCAAGTTCTCTTAATGAAAGAAGATAGTACCAAATTTAACGTGACTGTTGTTTCGGAATCGAATGAACTTACACTTAAACTGGAAAATGAATTAAGGAGTACTGATGCTGTAAAGGAAAAAACATTAAATCTTCTTTTCAGTACAATGAATAAAGATGAGTTCAAAGAATTTTTGAAAAGCAAAAAACAGGAACTTCTTGATGAAAAAATAAACGGTGTATTGTATGTGCCGGAGTCTGCATTAAAGGATAAAAAAATTGAGTATTATTCAAAGACACCACAAAACCGCCGGCTTTCCGAAATGATGAACCGCCCGATAAATAAAGTATTGATTGATACATACTTCAGCAACCGGGCGCTTTCTGTTGAAGAATTGAATTTTGCGCGTCAGGGAATTGATGTTACTGGATTTAAAGTTTCCAAAGAAGAGGGATTTACTGAAGAGGGTTACGGGAGCTTAGTCCTTACTTATCTTTTTACATTTCTTCTGTATATCAGTTTACTAATGATGGGACAGATGATTATGCAGTCGGTTATCGAAGAAAAATCGAGTAGAATTGTTGAAGTGATATTATCATCGGTAAGCTCAAAAGAATTAATGATTGGAAAAATTCTCGGATCCGGATTTACAGGATTGCTTCAAATGGCTATCTGGCTTTCTCCGGTTATAATGGTTGCATCATCAACGTGGATTATGCTTCCGCCTGAGGTTTCAATAAGTCTTTCCACTTTCCAGATAGTTTATTTCCTTGTTAATTTCTTTTTAGGATTAATAATATTCCTTGGATTGTTTGCAACAGTAGGTGCAATCTTCGATAATCCACAAGATGCACAATCAGGATTATGGCCGGTAATGCTGCTTATAATCATTCCGTTCTTTATTGCTTTCTCAATGATTGAAAATCCGAACAGTGCAATTGCAAAGATCAGTTCGTTTGTACCTTTTGCAAATATTATTGTAATGCCGGCAAGAATGACTATTGCCGATGTTTCAATATTCCAGCTACTGATATCACTTGTTGTTAGTATATTAACATTATTAGCAATCTTTCCTCTGGCCGGAAAAATATATCGTATTGGTATTCTTAGAACAGGTAAAAAACCAAAATGGTCCGAAGTAATTAAGTGGCTTAAGTATAAGTATTAAACATGCTGGGACGGGGCTTGCCCCGTCCCGCTTATAAAATTATGGACGATAAAGAATTATATACTGCATTAGTTGCAAAATTATCCAAAGATTTTTCTCTGGAAGGATCGTTATTACCTGTTGCAGCAGATCTTACTGTAATAAAAGAATATTTAGTTAATCGTATCAAAGAATTAATGTCGCGCGATTTTGAACGCTTTGTTAATAGTCTATACCGGATTGATGTTAGCGAATCGAAAGTACAGGAAGTATTACACGCCAAAGATAAAACTACCGTCCCCGATAAACTTGCCGATCTTGTTATAGAAAGACAACTCTTAAGATTAAAAACCCAGCTGATGTATAAGCAAGGTAAACTGTAATTTACTTTAAAAATATTTTCCAAAACCTGCATAAACCATTTTCAAATATTATTTTTGTATAACAAAATCAATGTGATTGTTATGCAGACCAACGAAGTATTCACTCCGGATAGTATAAGAAATCTGGCCAATTCATTTCAACAAAGCAGAGTGTTATTAACCGCAGTAGAGCTGGAAATATTTACTGTTCTGGATAAACACATGATGCATTCGGATGATGTAGCTAAAGTTATTAATTGTAATGAACGTGCTGTTAATAGACTGATGAATGCTCTTGTCGCTTTAGGATTTTTAAGGAAAGTTCATGGCAAGTATTATAATACTGAAGCATCTGCAAAGTATCTCGTTAAGGGAAAGCCGGATTACATGGGGAACCTTCATCATATAAATCATTTATGGGATTCATGGAGTATGTTGACTGAATCAGTAAAATCAGGTGGTTCTGTATTCCAGAAAACAAATTCCAGTAAAGAGGACTGGCGGGAAAATTTTATTGCTGCAATGCATTACAGGGCACAGCGGGAAGCTAAAATTATTTCTTTATTGCTCGATTTTTCTAATGTTAATAAGATGCTCGATATCGGCGGCGGTTCGGGCGCGTTTACTTATGAATTCCTATGTAGGAATGAAAATATTACGGGTGTGATTTTAGATCTTCCTGAAATAATTCCTATTACAAAGAAATATGCGGCAGAATGTGAGCTCTCTAATCGTGTTGAATTTATTGAAGGAGACTACCTGGATTGTTCCTTTGGTAATGGTTACGATCTTATACTTCTTTCTGCAATTGTTCACATAAATAGCTTTGAGCAGAATAAAGAATTAATTTATAAGTGTGCTGAATCTTTGAAGACAGGGGGACAAACAATTATCCGTGATTTTATTATGAACGAGGATAGAACCGGTCCTCTTGGCGGCGCGTTGTTTTCTCTCAATATGCTTGTCGGCACCGAATGCGGGGATACTTATACTGAAAATGAAATGAGAGATTGGTTTATAAATGCCGGTATTAATAAGGTTATTCGTAAGGATACCAGTTTCGGCTCCAATATTTTAATAGGAATAAAAAATTAGATAATACTTTTTTACCGGAACCTTTTATATGAATAAAATAATTGCTGTAATATTTATTCTCTTCATTATTATTTCCTGTAGATCAAAAGAGAATGTTTCAGAACTGCTGGAAGGTAAACTTACTGTTGAAGTTTATCCGGAAAATGTAAATCAGATAAAATTAGCTGAGCAAAAAATATTCAGTGATATTTTAATCCTTCTTCACAAAAGGGTAAGTAAAGAGGAAATAATTGAGAATCTTAAAACCAGTGAAGCTGAATACAATAATTATATTAATCAGTTATTTATTGAGGGACTTATAAAAAGTTCGGATGGAAAAGAATTTGTGCCGGCATGCATGATTGTAACAAGCGGGGATAGTGAGGATATAAAAAAATATATACAGCAGTTTAGTAATGATTTCGCAAACATAATAATTGAGAAGTATCAAACAGTTAAGGAAAAGTACTGGCAACTAAATTCTTTTTACAATATTTCTTTCGAGGAATCTTCACTTTTTATTCTTTACAATGTTTTGCTGGATAAATGGCAGAATAAAAATATAGTTGAGAAATTTTTAAGATCCGATATTCCGATGCGGGGAAGTAATCAGTATTATTTAATGGTTAATCAGGAGGATACACTGCAGCAATCAGCAAATAAATTGTGGCTCGAAAACAAATTTGAAGATTATAACGAATATTATCTGTGTGCATTTGGTAATATTAACAGAAGGGCAAACTATATTGATATCAAACGCGAACAATTAATACAGGATTTCGGAATGTTCGAAGTCTCTAATGAAACAGCGTTCAAGAAAAAAATCATTGATGATCTCGTTAAATTTATGAGCGGGGAGTTAAAAGCCGCAGATAAGAATTTAACATTCCCGTTAAATAAATACGGTTTGCTTAAAAACAGTGAATTAATTCTCCCGGTAATCTCAAAGCGTGAAAATGAAACTTTAACTCAAATGGCACTTCTTGTCTCGGACGAATTGATTAATTACCTCGATTCAAAACGACCGGTGTTTGTAAAAAAATATTTGTCTTCTGTTTATAAGGACGAAGTAAGTTTTAGAGAATGGACTTTCTGGATCTACAAATTTATAGCAGCAGAAGCGGCAAGTAATTTATTAAATAAAGGATATATTAAAATACCTTCCAGAGAATTATTTTATTACTTGATTCAGAAATAACGGTTCTGCCAACTAAAAATTAGTGAGCCGTTTATTAGTTAATTATTTTTTCAATTCTTCTCTAATTACTTTTATCATTTCGTAAAACTCCTCTTTAACAAATCCAACCGACGCCCATTTTATGTACCCATCTTTACCAATAACAAAATTACGCGGGATATATTTGTTTGCAAAGAGGTTATATACTTTTGCTTCCTTATCAACATAGATGGGGAATGTATATTTATTCTTATCGATAAATTTCTTCACTGTATCCGTTTCCTCACCTCTCGAGATAGCCATAACATTAAAATCCTTTTCCTTAATTGAATCATAAATGTCCTTTTGCAAAAGAGGGAATTCTGCCCGGCAAGGAGGACACCAGGTTGCCCAGAAATTAATTAATGTAACTTTCCCTTTTAATTGATCTGATGAGAGCCATTCACCTGAGATAGACTGAACTTCAAACTGCGGCGCTTTATCCCCCTTATTTATTAATGTTGAAGAAGCAGCATCATCCTGTGAATAAATTAAGGATGTAACGAAAATTATTATAACGAAGAGTAGCTTGAAAGATTTCATAATTTTATTTCCATTATTGTTGAATAATATATCTCATAATAGGTCTTGTTTCTGACCGTCTTTCAAATTCTTTAAAACCAGCTTTTAAGAATGCCGGGGCAAATCCTGTCCATGCAAATACTGACGGCATCTTCTCCTTTTTGGGCTCAACAGGATATCCTTCCAATATTTTTATTTTTTTCTTTTTAGCATATTCAATAGTTGCTTTTAGGATTTCTACAGAAAGTCCTTTGCGGCGATAATGTTTGTCTATGAAAAAACAGACTATCGACCAAACTTTTTCATCATCAATTTTTTTTAGTATTCTCGAGTTATTTAAAACCGGAAACTCATCGCGGGGTGCAACTGAAATCCATCCAAGTGCCTCTCTTACTTGATAAAAAATTAATCCCGGTACTATTCCTTTATCAACAATTTTCTTCATTAACTTTTTATTTCCGGCACCCTTTTTCTTTTCAAATTCTTTTCTCTTTATTCTCCACCACATGCACCAACAACCGCCGCAAGCACCATTTTTACCAAACAGATTTTCAAAATCCGCCCAGTTTTTTTCTGTTAGTGGAAGAAGTTTTATTTTCTTCATGGCAAATTTATTTTTTGAGGAAGGTTACTCTGAATATGGTTCCTTTTCCTTTCTGGCTTGTTACTTTTATTTCGGCATTATTTAGATCGCAATATTTCTTAACAAGTGCTAACCCCAAACCATTTCCCTCGAAATTTCTTGTATATCCTTTTTCCTCTTTTGTAAAAGGAGTGAAGAGCATTTTCATATATTCTTCTGAAATGCCGACCCCGGTATCTATTACATCTACATAAACATTATTGCGCGGATCTTTATTAAGGTTAATTTCAACCTTGCCGGTACTTGTAAACTTAACGGCGTTATCTATAAGATGATAGAAAATTTGATTTACAGAATATTCATCCGCCAACACCTTCGAATTATCAATGTTGTTCACAATGTTAAATGCTATTTTCTTTTGTTTGGTAACTGGTTGATAATTTTGAAATTGTTTTTGAATAATATCGGTATTTAGATCAATTTCCTTTGCATTAAAACTATAATTACCGGTTTGCAGTTCAGACATGTTGATTATAAGTTCGATTGTTCTCATAATCCGTTTCCCCTCTTCGTCAATTACATCAAAACCTTTTTTTAATTCTTCATCTACCTGATCTTGAAGCTCGTCTTTCATCATTCCAGTAAAACTTAATATAACATTCAGAGGAGTTCTAATTTCGTGGGACATTTGAGCAAGGAACTCTGATTTAAGCCGATCGGACTGTTCCGCACGTTCCTTGGCGTTTATTAATTGTTCCTCGGCAATTTTTTTGTCGGTTATATCTTCAACGGTTCCTTCGTAAAATACAGGTCTATCGTCTTCGTCTTTTACAACACGAGCACTTTCTCTTACATAAATAATTGTTCCGTCTTTTTTCTTCCACATCGATTCAAAACCAAATACCCTATTCTTAAGATTTAACTCCTTTGTAAATATTGCCCTTGTGTTTGGATCTGCATAAGAGTCCTTTGCATCAAGATTGGTTAATTCGGTAAATGAGTCGTAGCCAAGAATTCTTTGTAAAGTTGGGTTTGCCATTAAGATCTTACCGGAAAGGGATGTCCGGTAAATACCAACAGTTGCATTTTCGTACAAACCGCGGAAGCGAAACTCACTTTCGCGAAGAGCATCTTCAGATTTTTTACGTTCTGTGATATCCTGGATGATCGCTACAAAATAGATTATCTGGTTTTCGGAACTACGGATTGGAGTAATAGTCATTTCCTGAAAATAAGTAGAACCATCTTTCTTTTTGTTTATCATTTCGCCGCGCCATATTTCGCCGCTCTTAATTGTATCCCATAAGTGCTCAAAGAATGTGATATCATGAAATTCGGATTTAAATACGTTCATTTTATTTTCGGCAAAATCACTTTTGGAATAACCAGTAATATGCCAGTACGCGCTGTTTGCCCAGATTAAACTTGTATTCTTGTCGGTTATAACAATACCATTAGCAGCAGCTTCAAGTGCGTTACTCTGAAGCTGTAATTGATCTTCAATAATTTTTTGTTCAGTTATATCAGTAATAAATCCTTCGAGAGCAATTAACTCATCGTCTTCGGAAAAGATTCCAATTCCTTCTTCCCAGACCCACTTTTCATATCCGGAAGCAGTAGTAATTCTATAAACCAGTTGAAAAGATTTTCTTTGTTCAACCGATTTTTGAATCTGATCCCAAATTTTAACTTTATCCTGTGAATTAATTAATCTGTTGTAGGAAGTAACATGATTGTTTATTAGTTCATTCGGTTTGTAACCGGTTATTTGATATGACTTATCGCTTACAAACTCCATTGTCCATTCTGAATCGACTTTACACCTGTAAACCATACCGGGCAGATTTTGTATTAATGTTGTAAGCTGTCTTTGTGTTTCTTGAAGAGCTTCTTCAACCCGTGTTTTCTTGTGAAGACCTTTCTCTAATGTAATTGTGGCGCTTTCAATCTGTTTGATAAACGAAGTACGTTGCTTTTCGTATCTGTAAAAAATAAAGGAGGTGATAAACGGAAGAAGAACGCAAAAGCCAATCAGACCTAATAGAGTAATTCTGAAAACTTTTATCTCGGAATCGAGCAGAATTCGCAATTCCAGCTCAATCTCATCTGTAATTGAAACAATATTATTGAATAATGATTCTGCTGCCGGACTGGTTTTTAATTTATTTTTAAGCAACAGACTTGTCTCTCCACGGTAATTTAATAATTCTCCCTGGAGTTTTTGAACTTTATCCTGAAGCTCAATTTTATGAAGCGGTAAAGCAATAAATGAAAACGGATCCTTCTCTTCGAAGAGTTTACCGGCATATAGTTCTGCTAAACTTAAGTGTTCCCATGCATTTATTATAGAAGTATTCGAAGTATCAGATGAGCTTTTTAAGAATTCAAATTTTGCATTAGCAACACTAAGTTTAACTTTAGTTGCCGAATCCATTAGATTGCTGAAAATGAAATTTATTCTGAAACCGAGAAGAAGAACATAAAGAACCACAATAGAAACTATTACACCGGCAGTGAGAATAAAAAAGTAAACCCCTTTACCGGACCGATGAATTTTCTGTCGATGATCCATCTTTTCTAATTCTTTTTACTATCTGTATAATATAGTGTTAGCTAATGGTTCTAAAGTTAAAGAAAAGTTATCACTTATTGTTGTGATTTTACCCAACCACAAATCTTTATATTCACCTTTCAAGTCGTAAGAATTCAGCTTAACAGTTTTTTTGGTTTCAGATAAATTAAACAAAGCAATCATTTTGTTGCCGTCCTTTTGACGGACAAAAGCAAAGATTGATGGGTCACCCGTATCAATCTTAATTAATTCACCTCCAAACGGTCCATTCCAAAGGGCTTTATTTTCCTTCTTCAGCTTAAAAAGTTTTGTGTAAATAGAACGATACTCGCTCTCTTTCCATTGGATCGGATCCCTTTCGAAAAATAGAAGCCGCTTGTTCAACCCGCCTTCCATTCCGGAATAAACTAAAGGCATTCCGGGAACAACACCCGACATTACTGCAAATTGTTTGGCGAACTTTCCAAATCTCTCCTGGTCGGTTCCATTCCAGGAATTTTCATCGTGATTTGTAGTAAATACCATTCTGAAAGCATCACCCGGGTAAATAGTTTTTTCCTTTTCAAATAATTTGTGTAGATCATCTGCATTCTTTTTCCCTGAGGCAATATCAACAAATAAATCCTTTAGCTGCCAGTTATAAGTCATGTTAAATGCTTCATGTAATTCGGGCTCGTGTGCTTCTGCAAGCATAAATAATTTTTTGTTCGTTTCTAATTGAGGACGTAACCACTTCCAGAAATCTAAAGGAACCATAGCGGCTACATCACAACGGAAGCCGTCAATATTACATTCATCAACCCAGAATTTCATAGCATCGCGCATGTAATTCCATAACTCTCTATTATCGAAATTAAGATCAATTACATCGCTCCAATCGAACGGTGAAACAAAATTCCCGTTTTTATCTTTTGTGTAAAACTCAGGATGAGTCTTTGTCCAGACATTATCCCACGCAGTATGATTTGCGACCCAATCAATAATAACATACATACCCAAACTATGCACCTCTTTTACAAGACTCTTAAAATCCTCCAGCGTACCAAATTCGGGATTAACCTCTTTATAGTTTTGAACAGAATAATAACTTCCAAGAGGACCTTTCCGGTTTTTAACTCCAATCGGATGGATCGGCATAAACCATAATATATCAACACCCATTTCTTTTAACTTTGGAAGATGATTACGGAAAGCATTGAATGTTCCTTCGTTAGTAAATTGACGCGTGTTCACTTCGTAAATAGTAGCATTGTAACTCCACTTCGGAGCTTTTAGAGTATCGGTGTTTTCAAGACTTTTTGAATTCTCCGGATTTTTACAAGCGGTAAAAATGAGCGTAGTTATAAAAAGTGCAGTAATAAAACGGGCTATATTCTTAACCATATCTAATACTCACGTAATTTGATGGAAATTGTTTATTGGGTATTTAATTTAAGAAAATTAAATGTTAGAAAAATCTCATTTTTTGTTTATTTTCACTCAACAAACAAAACACACCTATGAAGAAATTAGGAACAGATCCGGTAATTAAATTTTTTATTTCGGCAATTGGAATAATTGTTATGCTATTTGTGTTGAAAGAACTCCAGCACATTTTTCTCCCGCTTGTTATAGCATACTTTTTGTTTTTCCTTTTTGAACCGCTTAACAAACTGCTTGCTAAAATAAAAATTCCTCACGGTATTGCTATTGTTTTCGATATCCTGGTTTCGATTATATTTATAGGCGGCGCATCGAAAATTGTTATTGACGCGTTTGTTCAATTCGGTCAGAAATTACCGATTATCGAAATCAAGCTGAATCATCTTGTGAGTAATACTGCCAGATCACTTGGTCTGGAAGATGAATCGTTAATAAATTTTAAAATTTCCAGTGTGTTAGAAAGTTTTGATTACGGTGGATTAGCCGGGGGAATTTTCTCTTCAACTATTGAAGTGGTTACTTACACCTTCTTAATTCTTTTCTTCTTTATTTTTATTAGCAGCGGTCACGAAAAAATTGTTGAGGCAATTAGAGTACGATATGTTGAAAAGGGAGTTAAATCCTCAATAAAAAAAATTAAGAAAGAACTTCAAATGAAGGAGGAACTTGATAAGGAACATCATTATACAATTGATGAAGATCTTGAAACGATGACGATTCAAAGAGAAACAAAACTTCAAAGAACATTTAAGGATATTACAGTAAAAGTTCAGAAATATATTTTTACAAAGTTTATGATAAGTTTACTGCTCGGAGTAATTGTTGGAGTTGTAACATGGTCTTTTGGCATTGAGTTTTTTATAGTATGGGCGGTTCTTTCATTGCTACTTAACTTTATACCAAATATCGGGTCTGTTATAGCAGTATTATTTATTTCGCTAATGACGTTGATTCAATATGAATCCATTGGATATACATTGCTCGTGCTGGTTACATTAATTCTCATTCAGAATGTAATTGGCAACATTTTAGAACCGAAGATATTCGGCGACCGGCTTG
>JBBIHP010000072.1:0-16021 GCA_037446915.1 Ignavibacteria bacterium | reverse complement strand
ATTACTTCGGTTATATCTCTTCCTTCTGGAATAAGTAATATTGTTGTTCCATTTTCATCTTTAACAGGGCTAATAGAAAAATCGATAAATCGTAATTTACCTTCGGAGTCTATATGAGTTGTATTAAATCTTATAAACTGACCTTCAGCAGCTCTAATAATTGCATCGGTAATTTTGGTTTGTTCAATTAGTGAATGGTTAAACCATGGTGATTTTTCAAATTGGGTATTATAAAGCTCGGGCATCGATTTACCAATCATTTTTAAAGCCGTTTCATTTGCTTCTAAGACCCGCCCATCGGGAGTAAGTAATCCAACCAAACCAAATGATCGATTAAAAATAACTTTAAATTTTTCTTCGCTTTCTTTTAGTGCTTTAAAAACATTTTTATAATCAGTTATATCCTCAATTACGCCAAAGACTTTATTATTTTCTTTATCATATTCTGCCACTGAATGAAGATAAAGAATTTTACCATCCGGTCGTTTAATTTTGAACTCGACGTCATACGGTTCATTATATTTTATGAGATTTGTAAGTGCTGTGTTTAATTTTTCACGGTATTCGTTTAAGGGTATTTGTTGAACAACTGATAAATCCCAGACATTAGAATCAAGGCCATATAATTTCTGTGCCCCTTCCGAACCATAAATTAAACTATTGTTAAGATCAATTTCCCAGTTACCGGCGCCGGCAATATTCTCTGCTCTTCTTAGTCTTGCTTCATTTTCATAAATCAGCTTTTGCTTCTCTTTCTCTTTGGATTGATCTCTGAAAATTAAAACCACTCCAATAATCTTGTCATTATCATCAATTATCGGGGCTCCACTATCGGCAATTGAAATTTCTCTTCCCTCTTTTGATATTAATCTGGAATTACTTGCAAGCTCCAGAATTTTTCCTGTATTTATAATTTCCTCAAAAGGACTTATCTGACGAATTTTGGTTTCATCATTTATAATAACATATACTTCATCAAGGTACTTTCCACATGCATCAATTTCTTTCCAACCGGTCAACTGTTCTGCAATAGGATTCATCTGTTGAATAATACCATTTATATCAGTTGTTATTACTGCATCACCGATGCTGTATAATGTTGTTCTATATAGTTTTGCGTTTCTTTCAATTATTTTTACAGAGTTTCTTTTTTCTTCGTGATCAATTAATATTTTGCTAATTACAAGACTAATAACGGGGTAAATTACCAAGATTGTGAAGGATAAATTTTGATAGGTAGAAATAATTTTATTTGCAGGAAGTGTTAAGACCCAAAATAGCATTGCGAAATGAACGATAAGACCAAATAAGTAGAGTTTTAAATTATCGAATACAAATCCATCATTTCTTTTTTTATTGAAATAATACCCGATGATAAAAGAGGAAATTGTTACACCAATACCCATGTAAACACCGGCACCGCCAACAATTATCCTGTAAATAAAAGCCGGTATTAAAGAAATGAATCCTGAGAGAGAACCAAAGAATAAGGTACATAGGCTAATTACAATTGATCGTCCGTCGAAAAATATTCCCTTTTCAAGTTCAAATGGATCCAGCATTCCAATTAGAGCTGCTGCACCAAATAAGATTCCCTGGAATACCTTACCCGGCAATTTAGTTCTATCAAACCTTTCGTCAATAAAACCGGAAAAGACTATTATTGCCACAAGGAGCGATAAATCGTAAATAAGTTCTATTGCAACCAAACTATCCTTCTTATTATTGAATTCAAATTATGAGTCAGTCGGGATAAAATTAAAACAAATTAATTTTCAGCTAAGTTCAGTAAAATAATTGAACCAGAAGAAATATTATTTAACTATGTTATTACCGTTTGAATTTATTAAAGAATTACCTAAAATCAATAGAGTTAAATCACAAAGATTATCATATATAATTATCGTAAAAATCCAAAATCATTTAATATATTTGAAAAAAAACAGGAATTCCGATACACTATTTTGAATGATAATGTTCATATTAGAAAATATAATACAGGTCTCTTACGAGACCTATCAAAAAAAAAGTATAATAAGTAATAATCTTTGAAAAGACTAAGCGGAGATATTAATACTTTCAGCAATTTCCATTCCTCTTTCCATTGCTGTTTTATTCACTGGAATTAATTTGTGATATCTTTCCGGCAAAACTTTCTTTAATCCATCTAAAGCATTTTCGAATGTAATAACAGGTTTTTTCTTCAAAAAAGCGCCAAGGATTATCATGTTCATTACTTTACTATTATTCAGTTTTGTTGCTTCATTTGCAGCTTCAATTGGAACAATTTCGATGTCTGTTCTGGTCGGAGGATTAATTATTGTGCTTGCCTCGTAGATTAATAAACCTCCGGGTTTAACTGCGGATTCAAATTTATCTAATGATGGTTGGTTTAATGCAATAACTGTATCGAACTTTGTTAATATTGGCGAGCTTATTTTTGAATCGCTGATAATAGCAATACAATTAGCAGTACCACCGCGCATTTCTGGACCGTATGAAGGCATCCAACTTACTTCTTTACCTTCAATCACTCCACCATAACAGAGAATTTGACCCATTGATAAAACACCCTGTCCTCCAAATCCGGCAATAATTATTTCTTCTGTCATATCAATTCTCCTTTATTCCGCATTCTGCGGATTTTGTGGTACCTTTATGTCGCCTAATGGATAATAAGGAAGCATATGTTCCTCAAGCCATTTGTTGGATTCAATTGGTGTCATCTTCCAGTTGGATGGACAGTTGCTTACTATCTCTACAAAGCTCAATCCTTTTTTCAACTCCTGATATTTAAATCCATTCATAATAGCTTTCTTAGCTTTACGGACGTTGTTAGGTGTATTAACTGCAACACGTGTGCAATAATAAACACCGGGTAATTGAGCAATTAATTCGGTTATTTTTAATGGATTACCCATTATTTCTACATCGCGACCAAATGGAGTTGTTGTAGATTTCATACCGACTAAAGTTGTAGGCGCCATCTGTCCGCCCGTCATTCCATAAATTCCGTTGTTGATAAATATTATCAGAATATTTTCACCGCGATTACAAGTATGAATTGTTTCACCGGTACCTATTGCTGCTAAATCGCCATCACCCTGATATGAGAAAACATATTTATCCGGTAATACTCTTTTAATACCTGTTGCAACTGCACTTGCGCGTCCATGGGCAGCTTCAGTCATATCGAAGTTTAAATAGTTGTATGCAAATACAGAACATCCAACTGGTGCAACACCAATCGTCTTATCCTGAATATCCAATTCTGCAACTACCTCTGCAATTAACCGATGAGCAACACCATGACCACATCCTGGACAATAATGCATTGGAGTATCTGTAAGTGTTTCCGGTTTTTCATAAACCAGATTTTCATTTGTACAGAGACTTTCTTCTGCAATCATAGTTTCGAAATGCTTTTCTTCTTCAAGTAATCTTTTCTCGTTCATGCTGTTTCTCCTACATAAATTTCTTCTATCTTGTTAAGTATTTCTTCCGGCGTTGGAATTATACCGCCCATTCTACCTGTGAATTCAACAGGAATTTTCCCGTTTACTGCAAGTCTTACATCTTCAACCATTTGACCGGCATTCATTTCAACAGTTAGAAATGCTTTAACATTATCTGCTAATTGATTAAGTGCCTGATATGGATAAGGGAAAAGTGAAATTGGTCTGAACACTCCGACTTTAATTCCTTTTTCTTTTGCAAGTTGTGCAGTTTTCTGACAAATTCTTGCTACAAGTCCGAACGCAACAAGAACTAAATCTGCATCTTCACAGTCGATCATTTCATATCTGAGCTCTTCCGCTTCAATTGCTTTATATTTTTTCTGAAGATGAAGGTTTATTTCCTGCATTTTATCAGGCTGAATATGAAGTGATGTAATAATAGTTCGTTCTCTATCCTTTGTTTTTCCAGTTGTTGCCCAAGGATAGATTTGGTTGGTTCTTGGCATCTGTGGAAATAATTCAACTTTTTCCATCATCTGTCCTAATGCACCATCGGAAAGAATCATTACCGGATTTCTCCACTTGAAAGCCAGATCGAAACCTAATTTAACATGATCAACCATTTCCTGAACTGTTGATGGTGCTAATACAATTAACCGGTAATCTCCATGACCACCACCTTTAACAGTCTGGAAATAATCACCTTGCGATGGCTGAATTGTACCGAGACCCGGACCGCCACGAACCACATTTACCAACAAGCACGGTAACTCTGCACAAGCGATGTATGAAATTCCTTCTTGCATTAAACTGATTCCCGGAGATGAAGAAGTGGTCATAACTTTCTTACCGGTTCCGGCGGCACCATAGATCATGTTGATTGAAGCAATTTCACTTTCTGCCTGAAGAACAACCATGCCGGTTCTTTCCTTAGCATGCTGTGTTAAATACTCTAACACTTCCGATTGAGGAGTAATTGGGTATCCAAAATATCCATCGCATCCGACTCTAATAGCTGCTTCTGCAAGTGCTTCATTCCCTTTCATTAATTTTAGTTCTTTCATGATTGCACCGTTACTGTTATATCTCCGGTAACATTTGTAATTGTTGCAACAGGTTCTTTCTTTTTATCTGTCTTTCTATAAACCTTTATTATTCCCTCTGGACAAACAAGAGCGCAGTTTGTACAACCCGTACAATTATCCTCTATTCGAACAATATAATGATATCCTTTTGAATTGAGTTTACGAGAAAGTTCAAGAGATTCCTGTGGACAGGCAGCAGCGCAAAGCTCGCAACCCTTACATTTCTCGATATCAATTAAGATATCTCCTTTAACTTTTGCCATTTATTACCTCTTCAGTTATTTAAAACAAAAAAGGTTATAGATTATCTATAACCTTTACGGTGAATTATAAAAATTGCTATTTCGATTAGAATTCTTGGCATTTTACTCTTTTTTAACTGTTCAAACAATAGAAACTAACGTGCCAAAAATCTTAAACTTTTACTTCGATAACGGCATAAAAATAAGGATTATTTTTGAAAAACAAACGGTCTTATTTGAAATATTCTTATTCCCTATAAAGATTTTCACTCTTGTTTTCAGATATGAGAAATGGGGCTAATAATTAAGAATAATTTCAAAAATTATCAGACTAATTCAGCATGTTTATCGGCATGATAAGAACTTCTTACCAAAGGTGAAGATTCTACAGCTTTCAATCCTATTTTTAAGCCGAATTCTTTATAGAACTTAAATTCGTCGAGAGTTACAAAGCGATGAACGGGTAAATGATTTTTAGTAGGTTGAAGATACTGACCAATCGTCATTATCTCGCAACCATGATTATAAAGATCCGTAATCAATTCCATTACTTCTTCTTTTGTTTCACCTATACCAACCATTATTCCACTCTTAGTTCTTAGTCCGTTATTTCTAAACCACTGAATAAGTTCTAAACTTCGCTCGTATTTTGCTTGAGGACGGACAGCATGGTAAAGTCTATTAACCGTTTCGAGATTATGATTAAGAATATCGGGAGGATTTTGGAGAATGATCTGAAATGATTCGACTTCACCTTTGAAATCCGGAATAAGAATTTCTATTGTTGTATCAGGCATTTTTTGTCGGATCAATTTAACAGTCTCGGAGAAAATAGAAGCACCGCCATCTTTTAATTCGTCGCGGTTAACCGATGTAATTACCGCATGTTTTAGTCCCATAGCTTCAACTGATTCAGCAACCCTTCTCGGTTCATCAAGATCAAGTTCTGTTGGTAAACCAACTTTAACATTACAGAATCCACAGCTACGTGTGCATGTATCTCCAAGTATCATGAATGTGGCGGTTTTCCTGTTCCAGCATTCTGCAAGGTTAGGACATTTAGCTTCTTCGCACACGGTATTAAGTTTACTTTTACGCATAAGTTCGTAAACGTTTTTATAGTTTTCCCCGCCCGGTAATCTTACTTTAAGCCAATCCGGTCTTTTACCTAATTCCGGTCTTTGTTTTTCAATTTCTTCGGCAAACTTTTTTTGATGTTGATTAATCATCTTTCCCTCATTTAATCCTGATCATGATCTTGCTCTTGCTTTTAATCTTGTTTTAATTACACAATATTAGTATCAAAATTTTCTAATGTATCTTTAACCGATTTAAGGAATTTACCGCCAAGCATACCATCAACAAGACGGTGATCGTGACTGAGTGAAAGGTACATCATCGGTTTAATTGCAATATGCTCCATTCCGTCAATTTCAACTACAACCGGTTTCTTAGTAACAGCACCGACACCAAGAATTCCAACTTCCGGCTGATTTATTATTGGTGTTCCGAATAATGAACCGAATACCCCGTAATTCGTAATTGAGAATGTTCCGTCCATAATATCATCGGGGACAAGTTTTTTAGAACGAGAACGACTGCCTAAATCAGCAATAGCTTTGGCCAATCCGCGTATATTCTTTTCATCGGCATTTTTAATGTTAGGTACAATAAGACCATTCGGTTCAACAGCTACTGCAATACCAAGGTTGATATAATTTTTAACAACAATATTATTCCCATCAATCGATGCATTCATAAGAGGATATTCTTTTAATCCCTTTATTGCAGCATAAGTAATAAATGCCATATAAGTGAGTTTCAATCCTTCCTTTTGTAAAAACTCATCGCGGTGCTTTTCGATGAAATTATGGATTCTGGACATATCAACTTCTATCATAGCTGTAACGTGAACGGAAGTATCTCGGCTATTGACCATATGATACATTATTCGTTGACGGATGTTATCCATCGGAATTAATTTAATTCTTTCGCCCTGGGCAAATGCGGGCTGTTCAAATTTCTGCTCAACTGAAGGTTTTATCTGATCGACTTTGAATTCAACTGCAGTTTTACCTGATCTTTTATTCTGTAAGTAGTTTATAACATCATTTTTAGATACTCTTCCACCAATTCCGGTCCCCTGAATCAATTCAAGTTCCGACATTGAGATTCCCTCGGTTCTTGCTATGTTAAGAACTAATGGTGAATAAAAACGTCCGGGAGTTGATGATTGAAGGTTGGTAATTTGCGGTTGCTGATTTGCGGTTGTTGCTGTACTAACCGGGGAAACCGTAGCTTGAGGTTTTTTAGTTTCTGCAATTTCTTTCTTAGTATCCGGTTCTTTTGAAACTGCAGTTGATTTTGCAATTCCGGTTGTTGTAGAAATCTTAGCGACTGCAACACCTACCTGCACAGTATCATTTTCCTTAAACAAAATTTCGGAAATAGTTCCTTCAACAGGAGATGGAACTTCTGTATCAACCTTATCGGTACTTATTTCAAAAATAATTTCATCACGTTTAACGGCATCTCCAACTTTTTTATGCCACTTAATAATTGTTCCTTCCATAACCGATTCACCCATCTTAGGCATCGGTACATCAACAATTTCGCCACCGATCTGTGTAGTAGAAGGAGTTTCAATTTTCTTTTCCTCTTTCTGTTCAGCTGGAGTTTCTCCATTTGTTTCGATTACAGCAACAACAGTTCCTACTTCAACTGTTTCCTGTTCGAATACTTTTATATCAACAAGAAATCCATCTTCCGGACTCGGGATTTCAGTATCGACTTTATCTGTACTTATCTCATATATGATTTCATCTTTTTTAACTTTATCGCCTTTCTTTTTATGCCATTTAATAAGGGTTCCTTCGTTAATACTTTCACCCATTTTCGGCATTACAATTTCTACTTTCATGTTTTCTCCATTGATATTCTGAGTCCCGGATTAAGTGACAAAGAATCTCAAAATTGAATATTCAAAAATATTTTAATGATTTTAATATTCCAGTAACTGTTTTAATTCGTTAAAAATTTTTTCTCTTGTAGGAAGAATTGCATATTCAAGATTCGGTGCATATGGAATAGGCGTATCCTTAGCAGCAATTCTCTTTACCGGTCCATCAAGAGATTCAAAACAATTTTCAGTTATTAAAGCTGCAATCTCTGCACCAAACCCGGCAGTCATAGTATCTTCATGAATAACCATTACTTTACCAGTTTTCCTGACCGATTTATAAATTGCATTTACGTCCAGCGGTGCAATAGTGCGTAAATCAATAATCTCCACTGAATAACCTTCTTCTTCTAATTTCTTAGCAGCAAAATTAGATTCATGAACCATAGCACCATAAGTAATAATGGAGAGGTCATTCCCCTCTTTAACAACTTTTGCTTTACCGAAGGGGATCAGGTAATCAGCATCAGGTTCCGGTGATGTTGAATAACTCTGACGGTATAATCCTTTGTGTTCGAGGAACAGGACCGGATCATTAAGACGTAAAGATGTTTTTAGTAATCCTTTTGCATCAGCTGCATTAGATGGATATGCAATTAGAATTCCGGGCATATGTGCAAAGAAACTTTCGATATTCTGGCTGTGATACAATCCTCCGTGAATATAACCGCCAACAGCAACCCTTGTAACAACCGGAGCTTCGAACAAATTATTTGAGCGATAACGATACATAGCTATTTCATCGCGGAATTGCATAAACGCCGGCCAGATATAATCACCAAACTGAATCTCAACACATGGTTTTAATCCCGCAAGTACCATCCCGGTTGCAACACCTACAATACTTGCTTCTGCAAGCGGAGAGTTAAATACTCTTTCCTTTCCAAACTTTGTAGATAGACCTCTGGTTGCTGTAAAGACTCCGCCTTTGCCGTCTGCAACATCCTCACCAAAAACATATATTTTGTCATTCCTGTCCATCTCCTCACGTAATGCATGGTTAATTGCATCAACCATTACTATGGGATTACCTTCGTGAGAAAGTTTTTCATATTCAATCCGGTCACGTTTACCTGATTCATCAAGAACAAAACGTGTAGCAGTCTGCGGATCGGGTTCAGATTGTTTTAATGCCCAATCGGCGGCTTCGGTAATATGATCATTAATTTTTTTCTTGAACTCTTCGTATGCTAGTTCTGTAAGGACACCTTTCTTAATCAGTAAATCTGAAAATAATTTTATAGGGTCTTTCTTTAAATCTTCCTGTAACGAATCATCGGGACGATATTTTTTCTGGTCATCGGAAGATGAATGTGAAAATAATCTAACAACATGTGATTCAACAAGAGCAGGACCTTTACCCTGACGTGCATACTTAAATGCAGATTGAGCAATTGCGTGAGACTGTAAAAAATCTGTTCCATCAACTTCTAGCCGTAATAAATTTTCGTAACCTTTCATCATTTCTAGCACTGATGCGTTTTTCCCGGCAGTTTGATCCTGAACCGGAACAGAAATTGCCCACTTATTATTCTGAATTACAAATACAACCGGAAGTTTTTCTCTAGAAGCCCAATTAACTGCTTCGTGAAATTCTCCTTGCGAAGTTGTTCCTTCTCCGGCACTGACATAAACAACTCCATTAATTCCTTTTTTCTTTAGTGCTAATGCAGTACCTACTGCTTGTAAAAACTGTGTACCGGTAGGACTCGATTGGGTTGGGATATTAGCTTCTTTAGATGACCAGTGACAAGGCATTTGACGACCGCCGGTTAATGGATCATCGGCTTTGCCAAGAAAAGCAAGAAAAAGATCTTCAGGTTTGCTTCCAAGCGTAATTGAAAAACACATATCGCGGTAATATGGATAAGCCCAGTCAACACCTTTCTGCATTGCAAGACCGAATGCTACCTGAGTAGCTTCGTGTCCGGCACCGGAGATTAGGAAAAATGCTTTCCCCTGTTTGATGAGAGTCATTACTTTATTATCGATAGCTCTTGAAACGCTCATCATACTAAGAGCATTCATCAATTCATCTTTTGTCATTCCGCCGAATGAATCGATTTTACCTGTTGGTGTTTTGCCGTTTGATTTATCAATTACTGCTTCTGCTTTTTCTTTTGCCATCTAGTTTCCCTCTAATTTGTGCTTTAGTGTTTTAGTGGCAAAAAATATTCTGCCACTAAGCCACAGAGACTTTAAGAAAGATTAATTAATGTTTTTAAGTAACCATCCTTTTCGCGCGTAATAAAATTGCCGTATTCAAATACCTTCTTAAAATTATTAACAAGTTTTTCTTTTACTTCCTGTAAATCTTTATCAGTCCCAAGTTCTTTTTTAAGTGATGTAACTTCTTTATCCCTTATTCCACATGGAATAATTCCGCCGAAATAATTTAGATCTGTATTGACATTAAATGCAAAACCGTGCATTGTTATCCAGCGGCTCACTTTAATTCCGATTGCTGCAATTTTTTTTTGACCTATCCACACACCTGTATATTTAGGATTCCTCTCAGTTGAGATACCATATTCGGCACACGTCATCATTATTACTTCTTCTAACCCTCTTAAGTATTCGTGTGTATCCTGTTTCCAATCTGTAAGTTTTATTATTGGATAACCAACAATTTGTCCCGGACCATGATAAGTTATATCACCACCGCGGTCAATCTCGTAAACATTTATTCCAAGTTCTTTTAACTGATCATCGTTACTTATTAAATTTTCTTTTTCAGCTACTTTACCAAGTGTATAAGTATGAGGATGCTCGAGCAAAAAAAATGTATCGTTAATTTCATTGTTAAGACGAAGATTGAAAATCTCCTTCTGCAGATCCCAGGCAACTTTGTAATCGATTAATCCGAGATCGGAGTAATCAAGATTTCTATATGTGGATTGATTCGCCATAGGCGTTAGCTGCTGCTTCCATTATTGATTCTGATAATGTAGGATGTGCATGAATAGTCTTAACAATTGATTCGTATGTAGCTTCCATCGATTTTGCAAGTGTAAGTTCTGCAATTAATTCTGTTGCTTCGGGACCGATTATATGAGCACCGAGAAGTTCACCGTACTTTGCATCGAATACAAGTTTAACAAATCCGTCGCGGTCGCCGGCTGCAAATGCCTTTCCGCTTGCCATAAACGGAAATTTACCAATCTTAATTTCGTATCCAGCTTCGCGAGCTTTGGCTTCTGTCATTCCTACACTTGCAACTTGTGGGATACAATAAGTACAACCCGGGATTGTATCGTAATTTATTGGAGTTGTTTGGAGACCTTTAATAGTTTCTATGCAGTGAATTCCCTCTGCACTTGCAACATGAGCTAACCACGGCGCACCGATTACATCGCCTATAGCATAAATATTCGGTATGTTCGTTTGATAAGTGTTCTTATCAACTTTAATATGATTTTTATCTAATTCAATTCCTAACTCTTGAAGACCAAATCCTTCTATATTCCCTGTTACACCAATGGCGCTTAAAACTTTTTCTGCTTTCAAATCAATTATTTTTCCGTCCTTCTCAATAGTTACAACAACTCCATCTTTAGTAGATTCTGCTTTCTCCACTTTTGTAGAAGTATAAATATCAATTCCTCTCTTCTTAAAATTCTTTTCGAGTGTTTCGGAAACTTCCCTGTCTTCAACAGGAAGAATATTTTTCATCATTTCAATTATTGTAACTTTTGTACCTAACAAGGAATAGAAGTATGCAAATTCAACACCAATTGCTCCTGCTCCAATAACAATTAAATCCTTCGGTTGTTTATCAAGAATCATTGCTTCGGTTGAAGTGATAATGTTTTTTCTATCAACAGGAATGGATGGAAAAGATTTAGGACGTGCACCTGTAGCAATAATTATTTTGTCTGCACTCACAGAATCAATCTTCTTTCCATCATTATCAAAAATATCAATCTGATTTTTCGATACTAATTTTCCGAATCCGCGGATACGGTCAACTTTATTTTTCTTAACGAGAAGTTCAACGTTTTTAGTAATACGGTCGGAGATGTCGCGGCTCCGTTTTATAATTTTATTGAAATCAAAACTCAATCCCTGAACAGAAATTCCAAAATCTGACGAATGATTTTTCATCATATCAAAAATTTCTGCATTCTTAAGAAGTGATTTGGTAGGAATACAACCCCAATTCAGACAGATACCGCCAAGATTTTCTTTATCAATTACAACGGTTTTAAACCCAAGCTGACCGGCTCTTATAGCAGCAACATAGCCACCGGGACCCCCGCCTAAAACCGCAATTTCGTATTGTTTACCCATTTTTTCACCGAATAGATTTGAGATTTGGCCTGAAAATATAAGCCATATGACTTCTTAAAACAAACTTAGACTCTTTTTATGAATAACGTATTATGCATCTATTTCGTTCAAATTTATTGATTTTCGTTCAACCATTTCTCTGCTTCTTCAATATCGGTTGTTACACGAACTTTTAATCCTCTGTTGGTTGTAACAGTTTCGTAAAATTTACCTTCGGGCAAACAATGTGGACTGCAGACAATAACAATCTTTACTATATGGCTGGAATATGAGGAAGCAAATTCGGCTATTTTATATGTATCGAGTGTAGTTAATTTATATTCTAGTTCTCGTTCATCACAGAGAATTAATCTACTTTTATGTTTAAATGCTGACTCAATAATTGCATTAGCATATTCAAAAACCTCTTCTAAATTTTCGTCTGTACCTTTAGTGGTTATCTTTAATATTCCGTTGTGTTATTTAATCTTGTAATCAATAGACATTTTATAATTCCCCCTCAATTAAACGTTATCAAGAAGCATGAACGATTTATTGGATAATTTTGAACCTGATTCAAAATTTTTATCTGAATATTGGCAATTTTTAATTAAAGGACAATTTGAACAAAGAGGTTTTGTTGGTTTACAAATTTCGCGACCTAAACGAATAAGGTTTGTGTGGAGTGAATGGGCGATTCCTTTCGGTAATACTTTATTAAGAGAGTAGAAGGTTTTGTCGGGTGTCTTTTCGTTTACTATTCCAATTCTGTTAACTGTACGGTGAACATGTGTATCAACCGGACAAACATTTTTATCGAGTGCAAAGAGAAGAACGCACGATGCAGTCTTTACACCAATACCATCAAATTTTGTTAGTTCAGTTATTGCTTCGCTGTTATCAAGTTCATTGAGGAATTTTAGATATATATCATTTCTGTCGCTCAGAACATTAATAAGATTTTTAATCGCAGCCGATTTTTGTTTCGCTAATCCGGCAGTTCTTATCAACTTTTCAATTGAAGAACGTTTTACAGAATTAATTTCATCCCATTTACTGAAATGACTCTTAAGATTCTTGTAGGCACGGTATGAGTTGTTGTCGTTGGTATTCTGGGATAATATTGTTGCGATCAGTGTATCAATCGGTTCAGGAAGTGGATTTTGTCTTGATGGAATTCCGAACCGTTTAATAAGCATCTTATTAATTTTTTTCAATAAAACTTTTTTTTCGGTCATTAATTAAGATATTTTTGAAAGCAAAGTTATTAAATTTATCTATGATTTCTTTTCTAATTATACTAAAGAGGTTATATGCCCACATTGATGATTAGTATATCAGGTATTAGAGGGATTGTAGGAGACGGACTCGATCCTGAAGTAATTGTTCGTTCAACTGCTGCATTTGCCGACTTTTGCGGAAAAGGTAAAATAATAGTTGGCAGCGACGGAAGAATTTCAGGTGAAATGGTTCGTAACCTTGTGAATGGAACTCTGATTGCCAAAGGAAATAATGTAATTGATATTGGTATCTGCCCAACTCCAACTGTACTCTTCAATGTAAAACATTTGAACGCTTCCGGTGGTATTCAGATTTCTGCAAGTCATAATCCGAATGAATGGAATGCCCTCAAATTGTTGAACAGCAACGGAGAATTTTTGAGTCCGGAAGAGAATATAAAATTCCTCCAGATGATGGACGATGCGACACGAAATTTTGCGACATGGAATATCATTGGCAAAGTAACTGATTATACGAAAGGTCTGGATAATCATATCAATGCCGTATTAAATATGAATTATATTGATGTAGCAAAAATTAAAGCAAGAAAATTTAGAGTACTCCTTGATTGTGTTAACGGCGCCGGCGCATATTCGATGCCAAAGTTATTGAAAAAATTAGGCTGTAAAGTTATTGAACTGAATTGCGAAAAGAACGGTGTATTCCCCCGTTTACCGGAACCGATTCCTGAGAACCTGACAGAAACATTTGATGCCGTAAAAAAATATAAAGCCGATTTAGGAATTGTTGTTGACCCTGATGTTGACCGTCTTGTTTTAATTACTGAAGAAGGCGAACCATTTGGAGAAGAGAATACAATCACTCAGGCAGTTAAGTATTACTTATCTAAGAGAAAAGGAAACGTTGTAGTAAACCTCTCCACCACACGTGCAGTTGAAGACGTTGCTTTTGAGCATGGTTGCGAAGTTTTCCGTGCACCAGTTGGAGAAGCGAATGTTGTAAAAAAAATGAAAGAGGTTGAAGCTATTATAGGAGGTGAAGGAAGCGGTGGTGTAATTATTCCGGATGTAAATTTCGGAAGAGATGCACTTGTTGGAACTGTAATTACATTGCAGCATCTGGTAAAAGCACGATGCAAAATGAGTACGCTTAAAAAATCTATGCCGCAATATTTTATTGTGAAGAAAAAGATTAACATTTATTCCAATCCGGATGAACTATTGAAAAAGCTTGTTGAAAAGTACCGCTCAGAGAAAATAAATTTAGAAGACGGACTGAGGATTGATTTTAATGATCACTGGGTTCATCTTCGCAAATCGAATACTGAACCAATAATAAGATGTATTGTGGAAGCTAAGACAAAAGAAGATGCCGAAACTTTCGCCGACAAATACTTGATTGAAATGAATCAATTTCAGAAATAGAAATCAGTCTTTCCTGCTCTTTACTTCAACATGTTTTCTGGTATTGATATATATTGAAGCTCCAAATGCAACAACAGCTAATCCGTGCAACAGACCCATTGAAAAATCAACGAATGAACCGTAGATTGTTAACCGCTCCAGTATTGATGCTAATGTTATGCAGAATAACCCGGCTCCTAAAAGAGCAAATCCGTTTTGCGAAATGTTCTTAAACATATTTTAATTCCCCCCATAAATTCAAAATTTTCAACTATTGAGACGAATCGACTCCAAAAGAGTTTTCATAGTAAAAATTGCATGGCTATCTCCCTCCTTAACAAGGGGTGGGATGTTACTAACCAGATTTTATAAAATAAAAATTATTTCAGAGTTAGTTTCAGATTTATCAATTCAATTGCGTTTTCTATCTCCTTCTTTTTTTTGAAGTAGATTGTTATCCCTCTTATCTTCCCGAATTTTTTCCCTTCACTGAATTGCTTTTTTAATTCCTGAGAAATCCTACTGTTCATTATCATATCCTCAGCTTTATCGCTGAAATAGAAAGTCGTTCTGAATGAACCTTTTAAGATCGAGAGCCAGAATATAGTTTTAGATTTCACCGTTGCTTTCATCAGCCAGCTTTTACCATCATTATAGTAGCGCCATTCGGTTGAGATCTGCGGAAAATCTGTTTCAATAATCGTGAAAAGAGAGTTCCATAATGATTTGCTTTTGCCAATATGAGAAAAGATAATTTCGTCTGTAGGATATTCATTTCTATCAGTTAGTAATTTCGTTTCCATAAATAAGCTCTATTTAACTGTTACAACCATTCAATAGTTTTATTCTTCTTTACAATCAGATCCCGATTTTCATCGGGATGACAGGCGCAGTGTCATCCTGACGAAAGTCAGGATCTACGAATCATCTGTATGCAATTTTAAAACTATCAAATCCCGATTTTCATCGGGATGACAGAACTCAATTATTGCGTATTAATTCTTTCCTTATCATCATCAGTATTTCGTAATATCTCCACTCCGGCGGCGAATCGGGATCCTGATGATGATCCGGTCTCAATATTAAATTACCCGTTGATAATAATACTCTCTTTACTTCAGTGTTCTGTCTAACCTTCTCATATGTTGCCTCAACAATTAATCGGTAATGTTCACCCGGTATTTTAGACTTGTACTGAAACTGTTTTCCCTCGAACGAAATCCATGTAATTCCCATCTTCTTCATGTTCGCTTCAGCGAGATCACCCGCTCTCTTTGCTTCGAATGCTGTAAACTGTGCAACCTGATCACGGGTAAATTTCCACTCAATTCCCGGGAATACTGCACGTGGATCTTCAGGACCT
>JBBIHP010000071.1:5447-16196 GCA_037446915.1 Ignavibacteria bacterium | reverse complement strand
TAGCAAGACCGATTCCTGTTCCGGTTGTAATAAGTGCATCGCTCTCACCAAGCAGTCCGGGTTTTTCAACAAACTTAATTATGTCGCTATGAACCTGTTTCTGAAACGCTATTTGTGAAGAGTTTAGTCCGATCCCGCTGAAAAACTTTTCCCGGTTCTCATGAACAATTTGAGGATTATCGCCAACCGTTAATGATAAATTGAAAAAGAAAGGTGCTTTTCTGTTCAAACCAATTTTAGTTGAAAAACCGAAAATTATTTCGGGAAATTTTGAGAGAAGATTACTCTTTATTATACGCATTTATTCTTCCATAAGAAAGAGCTGCCTTAGAAGTTTATGAATAATAATTACTTTAAAGACAGCTCTATAGAATGGTCTTAAATTATTTTTAATGATTCATCCAGATCGAATAAAATATCATCAGGATTTTCAAGTCCTATTGCTAATCTAATACCACCGGGATCAATACCTCTAACTTCCAATTCTTCCGGAGGAACAACCGAGTGAGTCATAGATGCCGGATGTTCAATAAGTGTTCTTGTATGTCCTAATGAAACAGCAAGTGTCATTGTGTATGCTTTATCAGCAACATGATCCATAAATTTTTTACCTATCTCTCTGGTTTCAATTGCATTTTTTCCTTTAAGAGCAAAATAGATCATACTTCCGGGTGCAAAGTTTCCATTGAAATCAATCATTTGCTTCTTAGCCAGTTCATAATATTTAAAATTTGCTAAACCGGGATAATTTACAAATTCAACCTTAGGATGAGAGTTCAAAAATTCTGCTACACGTGTTGCAGTTTTAATTTGCTGTCGCTGTCTTATTGCCAGACTTGGTAATCCATAAGTAAGAATTGACCAGGCATTTTTAGGACTTAATGCTGCTCCAAAATCTTTTCTTATTAATTGAATTACACCCTGAAATTTTTTTCTACCAATTACTGCACCACCCATGTCAGTTCCAAATCCTCCTATTCCCTTTGTTAAGGATTGAACAACAAAGTCGGCACCAAATTCAATTGGCCGCTGGCAAAATGGCGTAGCAAATGTATTATCGATTACAATATAAATCCGTCCCTGTTCATCCCTATCTTTATTCAATTGATCGACAACATTCCTGACAGCTTTTATATCGATAATTTCCAAATTGGGATTGGCGGGTGTTTCAAAGTAAATCACTTTAGTTTTTTCTGTAATTGATTCTTGTAAAATATTAATATCAGTAAGATCGATTGGTGTCCATTTTATGTTGTAACGCGGATACCAATTTTTAAGAAGAGAAATTGTACAGCCGTAAAGAGTTTTGTGGGAAATTATTTCATCCGCCGATTTTGTTAAAACACCAAGCACACCTGAAATAGCTCCCATACCGCTCGAAAAACTTACAGCCATTTCCCCTTTTTCGATATAAGCAAGATTTTCTTCGAGCATATCTTTATTTGGTTCACCCAATCGATCGTAAATAAAAATAGGACTTGCATCGCCATACTGATCAACATTTCCGAATTGAATAAATCCTTGGGCTCCACGCTCAACAGAATCGAGTCTGAATGTAGTGGATGATGAAATAGGAGCTGTAACGTGGTGGGAATAATCCCATTTATCGCTCACATTTTTTCCATAGATCAAATGAGTATCCATAGAGTACTTAGTATCATCAACCGTACTATGTAATGATTTGTCTTTAATCTTTTCTTCCATAATTTGCCTCCCGAATTTTGCGACACAAAATTACAGATTAATTTTCATGTAATAAATGAAAATCAATCCCAAAAAGATTTTTCTAATAATATTTTATTTGATTTATTGAATAAATTAAACTGCAGAAGAAATAAATCGTTTTAGTGAAATGATTTGACGGGATAGATGACATTTTAGAAATGAAAAAAACTAACGTATACTAGACAAGGTCATTCTTTTGCAACCATTCATCATTATAGATTGTAGAAAAATACTTATAGCCCGAATCGCAAATTATAGTAACTATATTTGCTTCTCTATCAATCTGTTTAGCAATTTTAGTTGCTGCCCAGATATTAGCTCCACTCGATCCGCCGGCAACAATTCCCTCTTCAAAAGCAAGTTTCTTTGCCCAGCCAATAGCTTTTTTATCTGTTACTTTAAGCATATCATCCATCAATTCTAATTGAGCTGTTTTAATGAGGAACTCATCACCAATTCCTTCAATCATATAACGGGATGATTGAACCAGCTTTTTATATTTGAACCAATCATAAAAAATAGAACCAACCGGATCGACACCAATGAGTTTTATATCAGAATTTTTTTCTTTGAGATATTTACCGGCACCAAAAAGAGTTCCACCTGTGCCAACACCAACTACAAAATAATCGATCTTTCCTTCTGTCTGTTCCCATATTTCCGGACCGGTTGTTATATAGTGGGTTTCATTATTATCCAGATTGTTATGCTGATCTATGTAGTAGAGCGATGGGTCGCTCTTAACAAGATTTTCTGCAAAGTTGTTATAAGATTCCGGGTGTTCAGGAGGTAGTTTGGAATTTACTTTTATAACATCAACACCAAGTACTTCCAGCATTTTAATTTTTTCTTTACTTGTTGAATCGCGTATAACGATTTTTAGTTTGTAACCTTTCTGTCTGCATACTATTGCAAGTCCCATTGCGGTATTACCGGAAGAGTTTTCAATAATAGTATCGCCCGGTTTCAATTTACCTTCGCGTTCCCCTTTTTCAATCATATACTTTGCAATACGGTCTTTAATACTTCCGCCGGGGTTCATGAATTCCATCTTAGCCCATATCGTTGCTTTAAGTCCTTTCGAAATATTTCCGAGTTTAACCAGGGGCGTTCTTCCAACAGCATCAATTATACTTTCGTAACGATTATTTCTCATTGCTATCCTTTATACTTAGTAAGTTAAGGGGAATTTATAACCTCTTAAAAATTCTTCTGCGCTCATCATTTTGCGTCCTTCGGGTTGAAGTTCAAGAATTTGCAAAATCATATTACCTGTTTTGAAATAAATTTCTTTTTTTGTCTGCATAACCTTTGTAGATGATTTATGTTCACTTGTTGAATGTATATCAATATCCATCCATTCATTTTCACTAAAAATATTTTCATCAGCAATAACTTTTGTTTTAAACACCTTAATAATCTTTTTGTTATGATTAAAGAATGCGGATGGATAAGGAGATAATCCGCGTACCAGATTGTGAATTTGAGTTGCCGGTTTTTTCCAATCGATCTGGCAAATATCTTTTGTAATCTTTGGAGCTGGTGAAGAAAGTGAATTATCCTGTTGAACTACACTGGTTTTACCTTGTTCAATCATATCAACTGTTTTGAGAACTACATCAGCACCGATAATCATCATTCTATCGTGCAAAGAAGCGAAGTTGTCTTCATCATCAATGGAGATTTTTTCCTGAAAGATAATATTTCCAGTATCTACTTTTTCGTCGAGGAAAAAAGTTGTAACACCTGTTTCTTTATCACCATTAATAAGTGCCCACTGAATAGGTGCTGCTCCGCGATATTTGGGTAACAAAGAACCATGCAGATTTATTGAGCCGTAAACCGGTAGAGTAAATAATTCTTTAGGCAAAATTCTGAATGCTACAATTACAAAAAGATCGGGATTAATTTCCTTCATTGAGTCGATGAATTCCTGACTTTTCAGATTAGCCGGAGTAAAAACTTTGATACCGTTATCGAGTGCGAATTGTTTTACAGGAGTATAAGATAATTGCCGCCCTCTGCCTCTTTCCTTATCGGGTGCAGAAACAACCGCCTCAATACTATGCGAACTTGATAATAATTTTTGCAAAGAAGGAATTGCAAATTCGGGGGTGCCCATGAATACTATTTTCATTTATGCAGCCAGACAAAAAAATTATAATTCAGTAATCGGATAATCAATTTCTACTTTCCTGCTCTTTATCAATTTCAATTCATCCTTAAGTTGAGATTTTATTTCTTCATTTACTCTATCCGGAATTAATTTACCAATCAGGTGATCATACTCGTGTAGAATTACACGTGCCAAAAAGTCGTCTGCTTCAAGTTCCATAAGTTGCTCATCTGTATTAAGGTAACGGATCTTAATAATTTTTGATCTTTCAACATCAGCCCTTAGACTTGGCAGACTTAAACAACCTTCTTCAATAACAACTTTTTCATCGGATTGAAGAACAATTTCGGGATTAATAAAAATCATCGGTTTGAATTTTTCGTAACCTTCAACACCTTTCAGATCGACAACAAATAAAGATTGATTAAAACCAACCTGGTTAGCAGCGAGCCCTACTCCTTTGGCATTATGCATGGTATCGAGCATGTTTTTTATTTTCACAATTAACTCATCGGATACAGAATTAACCGGTTGAGTTTTCTGCCGCAGTATTTTATCCCCGTAAACAGTAATTGGTAATATTGCCATAATATTTCCTTAATTTGATTCAGCCTGAACAACATCCGCGCTTAGATCTTTATATAAATTTACTTCTGTAGCATAGAATAACATCCTAACAAGCAGCCGAAAAATAATCAACATTTGCTGAAGAATAAAGGAGAGAAGAAGCATATAATAAGGTGTGCGAGGGATTGCCATTCCAATAATGTTATAAACGACTGCACCTACTCCCCCGATAATTGATACAATTAGAAATGCTGTAAATACAATTGCAAAATTATTTTTTATAAAAAGTGTTGCTGTAAAAACTTCCCGGAATATCTTTGTCCTGTCGTTAACTGCCAGTGAAACCTTTGAGTAATCTGTAATAATGGAAACTACGCCGATGAAGAAAATGAGAAGGACATATCTTAACGCAAAGAAGAAAAATTCCAAACGCACATTTTCGGAATTTCTGAAGATAAGATGAATTAACTGACCCATATAATCGATAATAACAAACGCAATAATATACAGTGCAATTGAAATCAAAGTTATTTTAACGAACCTGAAAAAATATTTTACACCGCCATAGAAAAAATCAACTATATGGTTCTTCTCAGGAATATGAAAAATTGAAATTATACCGCCCAGAAAAAAAGTTTGAAGTATAGTATATATACCAACTACAGTGTAGATACTCAAAGGTAGTTGATCGAAATTTACCCTATATAAATTCTGGAACTGAACAAACCACATATAATCGAAGTGGAGAGCAAGTTGATCGCTTAACAACGACCTTCCTAAATTATCCATTAGAATATTTAGAATCGGTACCGTAAGTACAAGTGCAGAAAGTGCATTAAAAAACCAGATTAATATTACCATATGCGAGTTATGAAAAACCGAACGTGTCCCATGAACAATTATATTTTTAATGTATTGAATCATCCCACGCTTCCTAAAATCATCAATGCATTTTGAACCCAGAAGAAAACCCGAATTGCAAGCGACCACGATGCCCAGATTCTCGATTCAACTGTAAATGAATTATTTGCAAAATTGATATCGAGCAAATTTTTGCGAAGCGGATCAACCGCTGCAGCTATCACTTCGTTCTCTGTTTTGAATTTGAAAATTTTCCAGCGCTCTATACCATCCCAATTTTGTTTTAATGTTTCCTTATCTGTATAAAGGTAAACGTCGCATTTAAAAATCCCATCCCTCAATCTTTCTGCTAACACTTCATATTCTGTTGGAGAGACCTGTGTAACCGAAGTAACTTTATAATCAAATATTTTTGTTGAATTAAAAAATTCATCAAAGAACCAGTTCATATCTTCCTTAACATTTTCTCGAACAGCATTAAAAAAGTCAGCTCCAGTTGGATGAGCGAACTTAAATTTGCTGAAATAATCCTTCATTATTTTCATCATATTATTATAACCGATATATCGTTCGAGAGTATGAAGAACAAGTTCGGGTTTACTATATGAATTAACTGCATACGCCAAACGTGATGGTTGTTTATAAGAAGTATCGGTAATTGCACCAATAGTCATGTTGCGGTAGTAAGACACTAAACTCTGTGTAGCTTCGGGTAATGGCACTTCAACAAGCGTATAAATAATTGGAATCTCTTTGTAGGAGAAAAATTCCATTCCATAAACAGGAATGTAGGAAGCAAACTTAAAGAAAGTTAAAAGATCCGGATAATATTTGTACATAATTTTAGTTGCGAAGTAAGAAGCAAATCCTTCATCGAGCCATGCATCATATACTTCGTTATTGGCCAATATTCCCTGGAAATATTGATGAGAGAATTCATGAGCAACAAGGTATTCCGGCCATCCCGTAGATTGAGGTGAGAAAAGATCGGCACTAACTGTAAATAAAGTAGGATATTCCATTCCACCGGCATTGCAAGTTTTCGGAACATCGACCAGTGTAATAGTTTGATATGGATAAGTGCCTAAATTCTGTTCGTAGAACTCGATACAATTTTTAACTGCATCAATATATCTGTAGAAATACTTCTCACTTTCTGGTTGAACATAGGCATGTATTAAAATATCAGTTCCATCTTTCCTTTTATAAAATCCGCTACGGTGCAAAATATCATCGGTTGCAAGCCATACAAAATCGTGAACACCATCTTGCACAATTGTATAAGTGGTAATTTTATCATTAATAGATTTATTTACCTCAACACCGGTTGAAATTACCTTGTAACCATCCGGTACTTTAATTGTAGCAGAATAATTTCCAAAATTAGAATAGAAGTTAAGGTAAGCATAATAAGGACTGCAGATCCATTCACCCTTTTCGAAAACACCAACTTTTGGAAACCACTGGGATACAAAGAAAAAATTTCTACCCCTTGCATATCCAAACCTTTTTACAGACTCAGGTATTTTAAGACTATACTCAAAATAGATTTGAACGGAATCGCCTGGATTAACAAGATTAGTTAAAACAAATTTTGCAACCGTGCTGTCGTTAGGATTAGAAATTTCCGGATATACAAATTCAAATTCTGATTGCAATCCATTAACCAACGACTTCAGAATTTTTATTTCTGTTTGTGCTTCGGGGAAATTAATATTATATCCTTTTGCAAAATGAGTATTATTACTTTTGTATGCGTTGGGATATAAATGGAGATATATTTCGTTAGTAGAATAATTTGTTTTATTTCTCCAGATAATATTTTCTTTAACAAAAATTTCTTTATTAACGTCGGAGAATTCTACATCAAACTTATAATCAGCAATATTTTTATAAGATCCAGCTTGCGTTTTCAGAATCCCGTTAATATAATTTTTCTCCTGGCTGGAAAAGGAACCGGGCACAAAAGAGCTTTCGCCTTGCGAAATGTAAATTAGAAGTGAAAGCAGAATAAGCAGAGTAACTATGATTAGCTTTTTCATGTTTTCAAGTTATAAAATAGGTTGTCATACTTCAATCATTAAACCGGATTAATTTATTTTGCTTTTATAATAGTCAATTGTTTTTTTCAATCCAGCAATCAAACTGAATTTAGGTACAAAGTGAAGGTCTCTAATTGTTTCATCAATTGAAGCAAGACTGTGCTTAATATCTCCGGCTCTCTCATCCTGAAATTCAATTTTACTTTTACTGTTTGTTTCATCAATAATTATTTGTGCCAATTCTTTTATAGATGTAGCACTTCCAGCAGCAACATTGAACACACCATTTACTTCCGAAATCATAGCTGCATTTATATTTGCTTCTACAACGTCTTTAACAAAAATAAAATCTCTTGTTTGACTGCCATCCCCGTAAATAATAACAGGTTTATTATTTATAGCATTGTTAATAAATATAGGAACTGCCGCTGCATATTGACTTTGCGGATTTTGCCTTGGTCCATATACATTAAAATACCTTAACGAGATTGCACCAAGGTTATGCATATCATAAAAATTTTTAAGGTGACCTTCTCCTTCCAGTTTTGTTGAACCGTATGGCGATTTAGGTCCGGTCCTGGTAGTAATACGTTTTGGTGATTCCGGATTATCACCGTAAACAGCAGCCGAGCTGCTGAAAACTATTTTTTTAATTCCGAACTCTTTACATGCATCGAGAACGTTTAATAATCCGTTTATATTTATATCGTAACATTCGTCGGGCTTTTCAATTGATTCCGGTACAGAAACAAATGCGGCTAAATGATGGACGTAATCAGTATCCTTAAGAACTTTAAATACAAGTTCCCTATCGGTAATACTTCCGTTATGGAAAACTGCATCAGGGGACAAATTAACATTCGACATAAAGCCAGTTCTTAAATTATCTATGATATGAACTTCCGCACCACGTTCAATCCAGAATTCTACAATATGACTACCAATAAATCCAGCACCACCTGTTACAACAACTTTTTGTTTGCTCATAAGATTCTATTTATGCGAATGAAATTCAATTAGCTTTTTTAATTCTATTGACTTAGTGTAAAACTGATCCAGAGATAATTCAAGCAAATATACCATACCGTGTGCAGCTCTAACACGCGGCACATCATGATTCATAAAGAAGTCTTTACCCAGACATAAACGGACTGTCTGATATTGCTCCGATTGAATTTTCTGAACGAGGCGGCAGAAGGGACCATCAAATTCATAACTGGGAAAACTTGCATCTCTTTGTGAACCATAACTATTCAAAAATATATTTTCCATTATTGCAAAAGAATTCAGACTAACCGGGACAAAAATATTTGCTTCCGCCGGATGAAATCTATTCCATACATTTCTATAACACCAGATACGCAAATTGGAAACATCAGCTTCTTTTTCGTAAATCCTTAATGCTTCTGTAATTGTTTGCAATACTTTATAATGAGTATCTGGACCGCTCCCCTCAGGATCCAATGCAACAGTAATAATAGTCGGTTTAATTTTCCTTAATAGATTTACAAACGGCATTACATCGCGGTTTAATTCCGGACTTTCAGTAAAAATTTCCCCCTGATAAAACCCAAGTCGAAGATGCGAAACACTTTCTCTGCTAAAACCAAAATAAGCCCATACAATTTCTTCTTCAAATTCGCGAAGCATTCCTTTTAGCTTTTGAACATCAGGTGTGTCTTTCTTACCCGGGTATTGAGAATTAAAATATCCTGTAAGTTCTACAATCCTTGATTTAACATCTTCGATGCTCTGCAAACCGAACACTTCAATAATATTTCTTAAAAGTCTCTTTGCAGATGCTTCTTTACGCATTGTTCTACTGTGAGCTGATAAACCATCGAGATACAGATTTACATCTTTATTATTCCCATACACGCTTGCGGGTTCAAAATAATTTTGGTTGAATAATTCGATGAAGCTTCCGTTATCAAGATATTCTTTTAACGATTCAACAAGTTTGAGCATATATGAATTAGTAACAGCTGTAAACCCGCTTGTAAGAATTGTAAAGTGATGCTGATTAGATGCATTCCTAACAAGATGAATTACATACGGTAAATATCCTAACATTATATCATCATGATGTGGAGCCGTATGAAGAATTATCTGATTTTCAATAGGTGAAATCCCTTTATTAAATTTCTTCAATGATTCTTCAAATACCGACCTATTGATTTCGGTAAATGAACGATTTGTTTTTTCTAACACCAGACTGCTTAATTTATCCGATTCATAATCGGAATAATCAAGGTCTTTAACTTCCTTCTGTTTTTCAACGGCAAGATTAATAATGGATCTTTCAATTGACCTGTGCGATATGGGAGATTCCTTTTTAACATCGTTGAACCTTCTTTCTCTTAGTCTAAGCGCCGCACCATTTGTAATATAAAATCGTGCGTTTCTCAATTTTTGAAGAACTGTTGCCGGGTATTTATTTGAAAATGAATTTTCAACTGAATCTCTTACAATAGTCGATTTAGCTTCACCGGCAGCAATTATAATTGCAGTTGCATCAGGGTTATAAGTAATTGTATTTAGTCCGATAGTAATTGTTAGAATAGACCGGGCTACTTCCATTCCTCCAAGATCCACAGATGCTACCGCCTGGGTTTCATAATTAGTTTGTGTAAATCGTGTTGTTGAAAAGTGATCGCTCCCCTGAACATTAAAACCGATATGACCATCGGGACCGATTCCACCAATAAAAAATCCGATCCCGCCAAGTTCACGAATTTTTCTCTCGTAATTCGTGCAGAACTCATCAACCAATTCAATCGTAGTTTTTTGAAGTCTGTCCAACCGGCTGCCTGGCAAACGGGTTCGTAAAGAAAGATCTACTATTCTATCGGGGAATATTTTATTTAGTGGCAATCCTTCTGCAGTTCCAATTTCATTCACATTAATTAATAATGCTTTCTCTTTATCCAGCTTGAGATTATTAAAATAGAATTTCTGAAGGAAGTAATAAAAACTATTATGCTGTGTTGAATCGATCGGGTAAAATTCATCTATCTGAACAAAGTGAAGACTCCGCATATCAGGTTTTACTGAACAGTCAATTCCGATTTCTTCAAGTTCTTTTTTAACCTTTTTATCGTTCCAGTTATTAAGGTAATAAGTGATCATTGAAATAAAGTGTTCGGGCGTTTTTCCGGTTGGCAGAGATATTACTCCGCCGGGGTTCTTCTGAACCCATTCAATAAAGCGGAGTGCGGTAAGTTGTCCTAATTCGTAAAAATTTTGTGTTTGAATTACCGGAATTTTTTCGACCGGTTCGTAAATAAATTCCTTATCTGATAAATTCAAAAAGTATTTTTCTACAGGTGATAAATTATTTTGATCGAGACCATGATACATTTTATTCGCCGGATAATTATTACAAGTACAATTTAAGGTTTATATGGGAATTTATTTTCTAAAAATTGTTTTACAATC
>JBBIHP010000071.1:0-5406 GCA_037446915.1 Ignavibacteria bacterium | reverse complement strand
AATGTAAAAACCGATTGTGTATTTTTATCAATCATCAATTTTACTGTAGTTGGAATTTCTTTTTCCTTTCTTGATTGATTTTCCGGAGTAATTTCCAAAAACGGAAAGATCAAGTCATAGTCGAATCTGAAGATATTCATGCTAACGCCTACAAATCCATCAATCGTCTTCTGCATTTCAATAGTTTCTGCGGATGGTTTTTCAATTATATCTATCAGAAAATTATTTCTATCCTTTTTCGTAATTGAAAACTTGCCGATCCGTTCATCATCAAATCCTAAACCTTTGCTGTCATAATCTATCATTGAATTTGGATGATGGCATTCAAGCAGCAATTTAAGTGTATTAACAGAGTAAAGATTATCGCTATTGCACATTGTAAATTTCTTTCCGCGCCAATCGGTTCTTTTTAGTAATGCCCTGTAAAGTGCATCGGCTGTTCCCAATGGTTTTTCTCTACCTGGAGGAATAGGCTGAATTGCAAAATCGAATGAAAGGTTTTCAAATTCTACTATATTTTTTCTATCGCTGTAATAATTGATAATTGAATTGTCCCTTTCATTTACAACAATTACAACGTCCTTATAGCCGGCATTTTGAATATTTATAAGAAGGTAATCTAAAAAAGGCCGGTCATCAGAACCGATACGTATCATCGATTTGGATTTTTCATTCGAATCATTCATCAGTTTCGGATCAAGCATTACATTCGAATCATTCTTTTTCATTCGCGAAGAAATTCCACCGGCAAGAATTACGATACGCGGCATTACTTTTCTACTCCGTTTAATTCAACCTTCGTCCCCTCGTCCACATATACGATATACGATTCAGGTGCAATAACTTTTACAGCGTTTAGAACTTTTTCAGGATTATCAGGTGCATAGGCAAACATACATCCCCCGCCGCCAGAGCCGTTTATTTTACATCCTAATGCGCCGGCGTCTAATGCTGCATTAATCATTCTATCTATTTTAGTGGTGGATATTTTTAAGTAATCGCGCAAAATATCCTGATGCTTATTTAAAAGTTTCCCGAGTCTTTTACTGTCAAAATTTTTATCCCTTAATAATTTATACGCTTCTTCGGTTATATTCTTATTTATAATTGTTCCTTCAAGTAATTTCATTTCTTCTTCTGTAAGATTACTTTTAAATTCAGGAAGCGATTCAAGTGTAATATCGTCTAAACCAAATCCTGGATAACTTTGTTTGAGCTTGCTGGAAATATTAATTACTCCATCTTTAACTCTTGCCAGAATACTTTTAGTATCCTTTGGTTCTTCAGAATTGCCAAGTATAAAGGGACCGGGTCTGGAATTTAACTCTTCAATTTTTATTGAATGTTGAGTACTTAAATGTATTATTCCACCGATTGAAGTTGAAAAATGATCCATCATTCCGCCGGGTTCTCCAAACTCAACTACTTCTGCAGAATGTGCGTATTCTGCTATTTCAAAACTGCTAAGTGATTTCTTCTGATCGCTCATCAATGCAAGAAAATTGATCCAGCTAACAACAAGAGCTGACGAACTTGAAGTCCCGGTGTTAATCGGTATATCACCTTTAACAACACATTCAATACCGGAAGAAAATGTAAAACCATTTCTAATCAATACGTTGAATGAACTTCTTAAATAATCTCTTTCTTTTATATACGGGATTTTTTCTGTTACAACAAATTGATCATGATCATTTATATCGAGAAGATCTATTGATATTTTACTGCTGGAATTTTTAGCTCCCTCAATAGAAACTCTTTTAGAAATTGCAGCAGCGATAACAGGTAAATTCAAATAATCCTGATGTTCCCCAAAGAGACAAATTCTTCCCGGTGTTGATACTTTCAATATTGGACTATTCGCTTGCAATAATCTTCCATCAATTATGAAATATTCTGCACCTTACAATACCAATCGCTCGATTTTTCTAACATAACATTTATTCTCTTAACCAGTTCGTGCGGATCTTCTAAATTACCTTCCTGTAAAAGCGAAGATTCAAATAGCTGCTCTGTTACCTGTTGAATAAACTCATCATCCACATTTGTTTTATAAACCTTTAATAAATTTCTAACAAGTAAATGATTCTGATTTATTTCCATTATCCGTTTCTGAGTTTCTACATTTTGATTTGCCATCTTAAGAATTTTCTGCATTGCAGCAGACATTTCATCACCTTCCGAAACCAGGCATGAAGGGCTATCAACAAGTCGTTTGGACAGACGAACTTCAACGACTTTATCGCCAAGAATCAATTTCATTTTAGAAAGCAGACTGCTCAAATGCTTTTCATCATCACGTGATAATTCTTCAACTTTATTATCAACCTCCTGTGAATCTTTAATTTTCTCAAGCTTCTTTAAGTCGGCATTTAATACAGATTTGAATTCGTAATCTTTATATTTTCTAATTGACGACATTACGAATTCATCAATCGGGTCGAACAGAAAAAGAACTTCGAGACCTTTCTTCTTAAAAATTTCGAGATGTGGATCGGACAGAATAGAATCTCTGTTTGGTCCGCTTAAGTAGAAAATTTCTTTCTGATCATTCTTGAACCGCGACACATAATCAGCCAAAGAAATTAATTCATCTTTTTCGTTACATGTGGATGAGTTAAACCGCAGCAGTTCAGAATATTTTTCGTGATTAATAAAATCGCTATATCCAAGTTTGAAAATACGGCTATGCTCTTTCCAGAATTTTTCGTAACCAGCTTTATCATTATTAGCTTTATCGGATAGATGAGAAAGAACAGTGGAAGTAACACTTGAAGAAATTTTTGAGAATACTACATTTTCCTGTAAAGTTTCCCTGGAAATATTGAGAGGCAAGTCTTCCGAATCTACAACACCTTTTACAAAGCTTAGGTATTCTGGCAATAAATCCTTGTTTTTATGTTGAATTAATACCCGTCGGACATATAGATCGAGTCCGTAATTTTCCCTATCCATCCAGAAGTATTCAAAACTTTTTGCTGGAATAAATAGAAGCGCATTGAATTGAATTGGAGCATCAACCGACTTATGAATAATTTCCATCGGCTCATTATTATCGTAAGTAAGAAATTTATAAAACTCTGTATATTTTTCTTTAGTAACCGAACTTTTAGGTTCTCGCCATATCGCAGAAATTGTATTTATTTTTTCCTTGCCGATGAAAATAGGGAAAGAAATAAAACTTGAATGCTTTTTAATAGTCTGCTCAAGTCTCCACTTCTCTGCAAATTCAGAAGCATCGTCTTTAAGTTGAATTTCTATTTGAGTTCCTCTTTTTATTTTATCGCTTAGTTCGGAAATTTCATAGTCGCCCAATCCATCGGATTTCCACTCAATAGCAGGTTCATCCTTCTTAAATGACTTTGTTCTAATGGTTACTTCTTTTGCAACCATAAAAACAGAATAGAAACCGACTCCAAATCTTCCGATAATATTATTAGCATAGTCTTTAGTTTCGGAAACAAGCTTTACAAATTCTTCCGTACCGGATTTCGCAATGGTTCCTATGTTGGTTATTAATTCATCGCGAGTCATACCAATTCCAGTATCGGAAATTGTTAATAGTTTTTTCTTTTCATCGAATTCGATTTTTACTTCTAATGGCAGGTCGTTATCTTCAATATCAGTTCCCTTGTTCGATTCAAAACGGATTTTATCCAGTGCGTCCGAAGCATTTGAAATCAGTTCGCGTAAGAAAATTTCGCGACTTGTATATAACGAGTGGACTAAAATGTCTAAAAGCTTTTTTACTTCTGCTTTAAACTCGTATTTGGTTGAATGAGTTTTTTCTGTCATTTTTTTCCTCCGGTTTTATTATTCATTCATCAAATAGAAAATTGGAAAGCTATTGGAAACTATTTTAAAACTTCATAAAGTTTTTTAATTGCATTAGCAACAGTATCGGCTCCCATCTTATCAACTTTTCTATCATACGTCATAAGTCCATTTACTTCAATCTCAACATCGGTAGTTTGTGTATAGATTGCTGCAGAAAGACCTTTCAAAATTAAACCGGGAAATTTTTCGATTAATGATAAGAATGCGTTTCTTAATTCATCTGGATTGTTAAAGCTCCTGTATCCCCAGTTATCTTTATCTTTCCATGTATGATTTTCAATAGGAAGTCCTAAACCACCGAACTCACCGAGAGCAAGTGCGCGATTATCGTTTTTATTTTCTGGCATAGAAGGACCGGGGTAATCGTGTTTATCCTGAATATCACCGGCTCCGTAAAAGTCGCTCCATCCGCTTGGTCCATCTACCAACCGGTATGGATCGTAATGCTTAATCCAGTTGCATATTTGTATTGTGTTGAATTGACCCCATCCTTCATTAAAAGGAACCCAGACAATAATCGATTGAAAATTGTAGAGCTGATCAATAATATTTTTTAATTCCTTTTCGAACTGATATTCCGATTGAGCGGTTCGTTGAATCTCGTTATTATCGCCCGATGAAGCGTATCCGTCTCCACTCGGCATATCCTGCCAAACAAGCATTCCCAATCGGTCGCAGTGGTAATAATATCTTGCTGGTTCAACTTTAACATGTTTACGGATCAGATTGAAGCCATGCTGTTTCAGTTTTTCAATATCGTAATAGAGAGCTTCATCGGATGGAGCAGTGTAAAGTCCATCTGGCCACCATCCCTGGTCTAAAGTACCGAATTGAAATAAAAATTTATTGTTGAGCATTAATCGGGGAACACCTCTGGAATCTTTTGCAACAGAAATTTTTCGCATTGCAAAGTATGAACTTACCTCATCAAGTAATTCATTTTTCCTTAGTAGCCGAACTTTCAGGTCGTATATAAAAGGATTTGCAGGTGACCAGAGTTTGGGATTCTGCAACTCAACCGTCATTAAATCGCTGTAATAATATTTATCGCGGCTTATTTCTTTTGAACCATCGTAAGCAATAACCTCAACTTCATCATCGCTTTGAATTCCTTCGTAGTAAAAATTAACCCATAATTTTTTGTCGTCAATATCAGGTATCAGTTTTATATTTTTTATGTAAGTCTTGTTAACGGGTTCAATCCAGACAGTCTGCCAGATTCCAGTAACAGCAGTATACCAGATTCCTCCGGGTTTATTAACCTGTTTACCACGCGGTTGAAATCCATCGTTGGTTGGATCCCATACCGAAATTATTATTTCCTGTTCAGGTGTGTCAATCAGATAATCAGTAATATCAAAGCTGAATGAATCGTATCCACCTTGATGTAGACCGACAAATTTTTTATTTACATAAATAGTAGATTCCCAATCAACAGCACCGAAGTGAAGAATTAACCGTTTATTTTTCCAATCAACCGGTAATTGAAATTTTGTTTTGTACCAGAGGATATTATCCTTACCAACCGGTTTGCCTACTCCGGATAATGCGGATTCAATTGGAAATGGG
>JBBIHP010000070.1:10079-16351 GCA_037446915.1 Ignavibacteria bacterium | reverse complement strand
GTTATGTGAAAAGTCAAGCGGCTTAGAGGAAATTTGTTCTTAAAAATAAAATTATACTAAAAGAATCTCCGAAGGAGTCCTTCGGAAAAAGCTGTGCCCCACGGCGGACTATGTTGGATGGCAGTTAAATAACAATGCCATTAGGTGTTATAGCAAATATCTTAAAAACTTAAATAAGGGAATCATTATGGCAAATTTCAAGAAAACAATTTGGCATATTTTCCTTGTTAGTCTATGGATAAACATATTTGAAACTTTGAGGTGGATATTATTTGCGAAACCTGTTATTGATAATCATTTTAAAGCAGCAAATCTTGTATTACCCAGCGAACCCGTAAATAATATTCTATGGCTAATATGGGGAATAATAATTGCAGCTATGATTTTTATTATTTCGAAAAAATTCAAAGTATTGCAAACAACTTTTATTGTGTGGGTAATAGTGTATGTTACGCATTGGATTGCTTTATGGAATTTCTCAGTATTGCCACTCAATGTTTTATGGCTGGCTGTTCCATTAACTTTTATTAATGTTTTTGTTGGTTCTTTAATTTGCAGCAGATTTATAAGCAAATAAAATAATTAATAAAGAGCGTGTATCCCGTACCTCAAGTCTAAAGTGATTCCTTACCTGGCTTATGTGCGGATTAATATTTAAGCGTTACGTGTAAACTATATTTTCAAAGTTTATGCTGCTAAGATAGTTTTTACAAATTGTTAATTCTATATTTTTAATTAATTGTTGTCGTGCTGGGCTTTGGATTATGTGTAACATCGTTAGTTTGCACTCTCTAAAACAAAAGAAAGTAAACAATATGAAGAAGATAAATAGTAGCTGGAAAAAAGGACCGGGTAAACTCGGTATCTTAAAACCATTGTTGGGTTCATGGCAAGCAAGCGCAGACTCGCCAATGGGAAAAGTCCGCTGCACCAGAACATTTACTCCAATATTAAATGGTAATTATATTCAGCTTATTGCAAAATGGGAGTTCGGCAAAAAAGTTTATGAAGAGTTCGCAATTTATGGAATTAATAATGGTAAGATTTCATTCTGGTCATTCACTTCCGATGGTAAGAAATCGGAAGGTGTAATTGCCGATGGGAAAGATGTTGATGCAAACGCAATTGCATTCGAAGCGGAGATGCCGGCCGGCCTTGCACGAATGATATATTGGCCGAACGAAGAGGGTGGATTTAATTGGGCTGTGGAATCTAAAAATAAAAGTGGCTGGAAACGATTTACTCAGCATAAATATATTCAGTTGTAGAGAGTCGAGGCATGCCTCGACTTTACAAATTTGAAGATAAATTACGGAGGGGTTATGTTTGATAGAACCAGAATTCCTAAAGAGGTTGAGAAATTTATTTCCGACTCAATCAAAAATGGCATCCCTAAAAATGAAATTTTCTCCCAGATCAAATCACAACATCCCGAATATTTCGAAGATGATATTGCAAAGAAGATTGCTGCGTTTATTGATGATGATGTAAAAAAGAGAAATGTTGTTCATTCATATATTCTGACATTACTTTTAATTATCAGTTTTATTTTTCTAATTATCAAGCCTATTACTGTGGCTCCGCTTGGGCTGCAGATATTTTTTTGGTCATTGAAAATAATCTTCGGAATCATAGCTCTATTTTTTATAGTTGGTATTCTGAGATTCAAATTATTCTATTACACAACTCTGGTTTCTCTCTATTCATTCTATTTGTTAATCGTGATTTATAATTTAATTTCTTACCCGATTAGTTTACTTCTCGTTATTTATTCTATTGGAACAGTATTAACACTGATATACTTAATACTGATTCGTAAGCGTTTATTCCCGAATATTAATTTCTGGGGAAATGTTAACAAAGAAAATAGTAATTATAAATTTTAACAACCGTTGGGCAGGTGCATGCCTCTACTCCTATAAAAGTTTTTATTATGTTCATCAAGAATTAATCTCATATAAGGCGTAATAAAATGGCAATATTTAATTTTTCCAAACAGGAGAAAGAAACAATCGTTTCAAAGATTCAGGAGTATTTTACGGATAAATTAGATCAGGAGATCGGTCAGTTCGAGGCTGAGTTTTTGCTCAACTTTTTTGCAGAAGAGATAGGTCCCTATTTTTATAATAAAGGTGTTCATGATTCACAGGGAATGCTGCAAAAGAAAGTTGATGAGATAATTGAAGCGATTGATTCTCTGGAGAAACCATTAAACATAGGAAGGAAAAAAGAAAAATAATACGTCGTCCAATAAAATCACCTTCTACCCGAGTATAATCCTCTCGACTTGCTAACTTTAATATCCTGAAGTTCAGGTGCTTTCATCCTGATCTCGAACATAAATCCGCGATATGTTCCAATCGGGTTCCATGTAAAATTCATTTCCCAGCAGTGAAGATCGCGGTAAATTGTAATCTGAGGTGCAATTATCTCCTTGCGATCAAAGTCGTAACTACCACGCACGGTAAATTTCCAATTTTTTGTAATACTGAATCCCAGATCAGCTCTCAGGTTGGAATATGTAGTTACCTGATTAGGTGTGAATTTAGAAAGGTTGTAATTATAACTAATGTTAAGATTCCATGGTATTGAGAGATCGGGCGAACCGTTATCATCATAAACTGAAATGTAATCCTTCTTATTGAATGCATCATATTCTTCGTCAGTTTTCTGTGGAGCAGCTCTCCGCTCTTCCTTCGATTCACCAATTAAATTTGTTGAGATTGAGAAACTGAAATCGGATAAACGGAACAAACCTTTACCCACGGAAGCTAAAAATCTATTTACCCGCTGGTTCCCCTCAAAATCATAAAATGTAAATGTTGATGACCCTGATAAATTTAACGATTGCCCAATTTGTGTTCTATAATTAAGATAAAGATCGGATAGCTTCATACTATCTGCTGCAAAGTTATAACCGACACTTGCATTCAGATTCAATAGCTGGATTTTATTACCATCCACACTCTTTGTTGTGTCGTTAGGATCTTTCATAGTCTTTATTTCGAAAACATTACCGAGTGAGAAATTAATACTTTGTGATTCACCGGGATTGGCACCGCCGAAAATTTCTTTCTGATATTTATCGTAATAAACTTTTTCCCCGTTTAATTTAGTATAAGACCCGTAATATCCCCACGAATTATTTGCAAAGTCCGGTTTATAGTTATAAGAGATACCGGGCATAAGCGTATGACGGAATGCTTCAATGCCTAAAATATTCGGCTGCATAATTCCATAAAGTTTGGTTGAAGCAGAAATACTAAGGTTAAAGGATCTAACAGAATACAACCCGCGCTCGTCCGTAGTAATAAGTGAATCTCTCCTTGTTACTTTACCAGTAGCGGGATCAGTGTAATCATAAGGTTGATTTTCAATTTTAATTCGCTTGTTATACCATTTCTCTTCGTAGTTGATGCTTGGAGAAATATTAAAATAGCCGAATTTAGGTGAAGCACTTGTTGCAAGAGTATGTTGAATACCACCTCTTATTGTAAGAGTGCTATCCGTTTTTCTTCTTTCATTTCTGAATTGACCTGAATAAGTAAGCGCAATCATCTCATACCATTTCTGATCGGTTATCGATTCTGCACTTTCCCTCTTAAATGGATAGGTAATATTCTTGGAGAAATAAATATTCGGCAGTGCTTCATAAATATTTCCGTTATTCAGATTTTGAGTTCTGCTGTAATTGATAGAGATGCTGTTACCCGATTCATCCCATCGCTTACTGTATGTTGCGTTTGAAATAATGTCCTGTGTCAATAAGTCGTTATAATTTATTGAATTATTACGGAAGAAATTTGATGATTGGAATTGCAGATTAACGTCAAATCTGGAAGTCGGATCAATCTGCTGATTATGGAACAGAGAAAAATTCCAATCGGTTTGTTCCTGTCTGCCCGGGTCACCTTCTTCCCCAAGAATAATTCTTGAATAACCTGCATTGAAAGTGCCGGAGAAGTCATAACGTTTTACATAACGTAATCTGCTTCGTAAAGCGTAACCTCCTTTTGTAAAATAATCTCCTGTAAGTGCAAGGTCAAAGTAATCGCTAAGAGCAAAGAAATAACCGAAGTTTCTAAAATATTGTCCGCGCCGGAATTCCTGTCCGTATGTTGGAATAATAATTCCGGATCTTCGTCCGGATTCATTTGGAATTACTGCAAAAGGAAGAGGGATAGGAAACGGCACGCCGCCAATGTGCATAAAAATCCACTTTGCAATAATTTTATCCCGTTGCATTACTTTCATCTCGCTTGCAGTAAAGTAAGTATGGGGGGTATCATCTTCGCAAGTAGTGAACATTCCGTTTTCAATAAAATAAATATCTTTATCAATCTTCTTTACTTTTTCACCTTCGTATCTTGAAGTTGCCTCTCTGTTTTTAGCAAGAGAGATAAATCCTTGCTGTGTTTTGAAATTATATTTAATCCGCGCACCTTCATAGATATCTTTTCCTTCTGCAAGAACTGGTGTCTGAGTTAATTTAACTTTCGCAGTATCGGCAGTATCTTCAATTCCGAATGCTTCCAGTTCATTCTTATCATAATCGACAAATATTTTTCCGCTTTTAAGATCAGTCTGTTTATACTTTAACTCACCTTTATTAAAGAGATACATCTTTTTCTTTCTCACATCATAAATCAAACTATCCTGAGAAGCAGCCGAAACAACCGCATCGATATCTGTGCGCTTCCCGGTTTTTGTGGAATCGTTTAATGAAGAGTTTTGATTGGCAATTTTTAGTGAATCCGTGAATGCTTTTGAAACGGTAGTATCTTTTTGTTGTGCTAAAATGAATATCGGAATAAGTAATATTATGTAGAATAATTTCATCATTTCCGATCTCAGACTACCGTAAGGTTAGGATTTATAAAAGACAAGAGCAGAAGCACCTTTTATACCGGCTTCATTTTTTAGTTTTGCCGGAATTACAACAATTCTATTTCTAAATGGTTTCATTACTCTTGTCTTTAATGTTTCTTCAACTGAATTAAAGAGTAATTCACCAAAACCTGATACGCCTCCGCCGATAATTATATTAGTTATATCCAGAATATTAACCGCATTAGTAAGTCCATATCCCAACCGTTTGCCGGTATCAATTATTATTGAACGCGCAAACTGGTCCCCTTTTTCCGCCGCTTCGTGAATAATTTTAGGACTTAACTGATCAGGATTATTTTTACATAACTCGTGAAGAATTGATTTTTTGTTATTCTGTAATTCAGCTTTAACTCTTTCTATAAGATAATTATTGCCGATGTAAGCTTCTACGCATCCGAATGAACCGCACTTGCATGGAACTCCATTAGCATCAATTGTAACATGACCAAGTTCTCCAGCACCTCCTACTTCACCCCTGTAAATTTTCTTGTTTATAATAATTCCGCCGCCAACACCTGTTCCAAGTGTAATCAAAATAAAATTATTGAATTTCTTTCCGGCACCGTAAATTAATTCTCCAATTGCTGCTGCATTCGCATCGTTTTCTACAAAGACATCCGTCTTAAATTCCTTTTTAATAACATTACCTAAATGGATTTTACCCCACCCCGGAAAGTTTGGAGGATCTTCAACCGTTCCTTTTTTGGTTCTTATTGTACCGGGCGAGCCGATTCCAATTCCTAATATTCCATGATCATCACGTTTTCTTAATTGCTTTATCCCTTTAATAATCTGATTAATAACAGTCTTAGGTCCTTCGTGGGCAAGACTATCAATAGCTGTCTTATCATGGATTTTACCTTTTTCATCAACCAGACCAATTTTAATTGATGTTCCACCTAAATCGACACCAACGGCAAATTTCCTCTTAGACATTTATTTCCTCAATTAAATGTTTTGTCAACAATCGTAATTTCATTAGGATAATTTATTTTACCGAGCGGTGTTCCAACAACAGGTCTTGCAATTAATTTTATATTGGATGTTGAACCACCTGCACCGCCAATATTGAGTAACAATAATAAAATATCGTCCAGACTTTTTTCCTTGAAGCTTTTTGCTAAATCAAATTCAATGTTAAGCGTAATTATAGTTGATTCTCCTTTACCGGGAACCGTAACGGGAGTCTCAATATTTCCTTCAATAAGTTCTTTTTCATTCAGAAAAAACTTATATGGAAAAGATTCCAGAGTTAAATCTGTTCTCGGATAACCGCCGGATCCGTCGTTTGGATTTTTTGCCTCGATATTAAGCGAAAAAGTTAAAGGCAGACTTCCCTTTAAAATTCCGGATGAAAGTTTGAGCATTTCGATTGATGAGAA
>JBBIHP010000070.1:0-10053 GCA_037446915.1 Ignavibacteria bacterium | reverse complement strand
CAATACTGATTCCAGATACTTTATAATTAACCGCCGAATGAATTTTATATTTAAGACGCGAAACATTTTCGAGCGTTCTGAATACACTGCAGCTGCTTAGTAATAAAACTATAACAAGGAGACTAATTAACTTTCGCACGCGCTATCGACTCCTCAATTTTTTTAATTATCATTTCTGCAACCTTCAGTGCTTTCAATCCATCCGAACCTGTAACAGGCGGTCTGGTTTTACTAAGAACCGAATTAACAAATAGCTGTAGTTCATGCTGCAGAGCATTTACTTCCTTCTGTTCCGGTTGTTCGTAAACAACAGCTTTTCTTCTTTCACCAACACCAATTTCGCCAAATGAGATAAACGGGTTATCGGGTATTTCACCGGGTGATACCAATCTGTAAACTTCTGATACCCCTGTAATAAAATCGAGAGTGATGTAAGTATCGCGTTGAAACATTCGCATCTTCCGCATTTTTTTCTGGGAGATTCTGCTTGCTGTTACGTTAGCAACAGCGCCGTTTTCAAATTCGAGTCGCGCATTTGCAATATCAATTGTATCGGATACAACTGCAACTCCGCTTGCATTAACAGATGCAACTTCACTCTTAACAAGACTTAATATTATGTCGATATCGTGAATCATTAGATCGAGGACGACTGCAACGTCTGTCCCGCGTGGATTGAACTGTGATAAACGGTCGGTCTGAATAAACAAAGGATTAAGATCATACTTATCGAGAGATAACAGAGCCGGGTTAAAACGTTCTATATGCCCCACCTGAAAATTTAATTTCTTATCCCCCGCAATTTTCACTAATTCTTCCCCTTCAGCAATTGTAGCGGTAATCGGTTTTTCAACAAAAACATGTTTGTTATTCTCAAATGCTTTTTTAACAAGTTCGTAATGTGCACTTGTTGTAGAAACAATTGAAACCGCATCAATCTTTTCGATTAGTTGGTCGACCGATTTGAAATAATTCACATTAAACTCATTAGCAACTGCTTCGGCTTTTGCTAAATCCACATCGTAAATACCAACTAACTCACATCCATCTACTTGTTTGAATAATTTAGTGTGAAGCTTTCCTAAATGACCTGTTCCAATAACACCTACTTTTAATTTCCCCATAGTTCACCGGATTTTATTTTTCTATAACCAATTATTTTGTCGTAACCGCCTTTTTCGGTTGATTCATAATAAAGGAATACATGATACTCATTAGATGTATCCCAGTAATTACCTTCGAGAATATTCCAGTCAATATTTTCGAGCAATGTATTTTTATAATTCGCAACAACATATTGATAATCATACAATCCCCGTTTCAATTCAATTTTCAGATTTAACAGACCATTATCATCAAACATTTCATATTGAGGTAAAACTTCCCAATTATTAAAGCTGCCAACAAGAAAAACGGGTTGAGTTATATTTTCAGGTGGTCTAATTCTAAAATTTACATTTAGATACTCGGAATATTCGTTACGGAAATCAGTTATAAAGGAAGCTCCGTTCAAATCGCTTCTAAGCTTCTTAAAAAAGTTTGATGTTTCAATTCCATCGAACTGTGCATTAACATCCCTAGTATTAAAGCGGTTATAATTGCGAAGGTCGGTTTGACGGTATTCGTTACCGGGCCTTAAATCTCTTGCAATAAATGTAAACCTGTTAGAACCGTTCCATTCATAAAACCGCGTTCTATCGAACTGTCGTCTATCAATAATTACAGGGTAGTTTAATTTTCTGTTCTCAATTATTTCAACAGCTTTTACATTGGATGGGAATAAACTATCCGGCAGAATGAAAGAACTTTGAATTGCATAAGTATAATTAAGGTTAGCTAATTCGGCATTAAAGCTCTGAGCACGTTCCCTGTTTATGATTACGTTTATTTTTACTTCCGGGTAGATTACAAAGAATTTACCTTCGCCATAAATTTGGTTTGGATTTTGGGAATCGACAATAAAAAATTTCCATTTACCTGAAAACGGAAAAGAGATATTTCTATTAGGGAATGAACCCCGGTAATGATAGCGTGCACCGGTAACTCTTTGAGGAAGTCTTTCGAACCAGATATTATATTCTGTGTTGTAACCGGGATTTAATAAAAAAACATTCTCATATGGATTCCATTGCGAATCGCAAAATTTGAAAATGATATTAAGATTCGGCATGGAAACAGAGAGAATATCAAACTCAATTGTAATTGAATTTCTGGTTGAATCCCTTAAATCAATTATCGGAAATTCGGTTTGATCTAACGAAGAATAAACCCTAAGACTTTTTAGAATAAAATCCGAAGCAAAAGAATTAGAGCCCCCGATTATTAAAAGGATGAACAGGATTAAAAAATTTCTACGCATTTTATTGAAGTGAAAGGTATATAAATGTTGTAAACCTGATTCTCTCTTGTTGCTTCAAGAAGTAAACCCTCATCAAAAGCAGAGATTAAATTTCCGGTTTTAAAAACAATTTCATAAAAAACCGGATGATCCTTTTCCCCTTTGCCATAAACTACACCATAATTTTCATTCATGGTAACATTAAGCAATTTACCGAGATGTTTATTCCAATCCATTTGCATTTTTTGGTTGTCCGCTTTTTATTAATGAATAATTTGTTGATCAAAAAGTAGTTAAAATTGGCAAGTTTTACAATTGATAAAGATTTGAACTGAAATGTAGAGACGGGAAAAAATCCCGCCTCTAATAAAAAAATTATAAATGAATTAATTAGCGCTAACTATTACATCTCCACCTGTAGTTTTACAAACAACATTTTCGCCTCCCCCGTTAAATTCCCCTTTTATACGGCTTCTTGTAACTTTGCTGGCTTTATAATTATCGAAATTACAATCGATGCTTCCGCCCGAAGTTTCTAAATCGACATTAGCTTTAAATGTTGGTGGGACTGTTAATTTAATATCACCTCCGGAAGTTGATGCATATAAACCTTTATTATCGCCATAATATTTAATATCGATATCTCCGCCTGAAGTCTTGGCAGAAACTTTTCCATTTTTCACTTCGATATTAATATCACCGCCGGATGTTGAAGCGGTAAGATCGCCGTTTGTTTCAGTTGATTTAATATCTCCGCCTGAAGTAGATACATTGGAATTTCCTGAATGTTTTGTAAGAGTAATATCACCGCCCGATGTATGTATTTTTGCATTACCCGAAGTATATTTCAAATCAACATCACCACCTGAAGTATCGAGTTTAAAATTACCGCTAACATTCTGAACCAAAATATCTCCACCCGATGTTTCAACTTCGTTGTTATAATTTGCCGGAACCATTACTTCAATTCTTACACTGTACCCGCCTCCCCAATTAAAAAACCAGGATCCTTCTTTTTTTGCAGTAACTTCAACTCCGCTGGAAGTCTGCTCTATTGTAAATTTCATTTTATCTTCGGCTTTCCTATTTCCAAATATTTTCACATATACTTCATCTTTATTCCAGCTATCTACTTTAATATCTGCACCGGATGCATCAATAAATAATATTTCGCCTGATTTTACATTGAAGGATTTTTCTTTAATAAGTTTTAAGTTATCGGCTAAAATATCTACGGCAAAAAGAGAACTAAGCAATACAAGAAAAAGAATAACAAGTAATTTCTTAGACGCCGGGTATTCATTTGTAGATTTCATTTTTATTCTCCTATCATTATGATTTAACTGCCTATTTAGACTTATGGAGTTTTTAGAAAGTTACATGTATTTTGACCCTGTAAATTGAAAAATGGTTGTAATAGAAATTATTTTTTGAATGGATCTTCAAAATGATAAGTAGATTTAGGATATACCTGATAGTTATTCTAACATTTTGCGCACAAATGCTGATTGCACAGAACCAGCTTAACTTCAGACAATTCAGGTCGGAGACAGAAGATTTTTTTAAGCAGCCGTCAAAATGGACTGGCAAGGATTGGAGTATAATCGGTTTGACTGCAACATCTACATTACTTCTTATGCAATTTGATGAAGAGGTTCGCGACCAGGTTTTAATGACAAGAGAAAATATAAATAACCTTCCGGCCGAAATAGGGAGAATCTGGGGTGAACCGTATAACACTTTACTAATCGGTGGAGTTAATGCCCTCTCCGGTGTTTTGAATAATATTTACATGAATAAAAAAGTCGCATTCGAAATTTATCAGTCCGCACTCTATACGGGTTTAACAACTATGTTACTTAAATCAGTTCTGGGTAGATCAAGACCTTATACAAATGAAGGTTCATTCAGTTTTTCACCTTTTAATTTTTCAGGGGATGATGAATGGTCGCTTCCATCAGGTCACACAAGTTTAGCATTTTCACTTTCAACAGTTTTATCGGAAAATTCAAAAAATGACTGGATGAAAGTTTTATATTATGTACCGGCATTTTTAACAGCGTATTCAAGAGTTTACCAGGATAAACATTGGTTATCCGATGTATTTTTAGGAGCGGTTATTGGTTATACTATTGGTAAATGGACAGTAAGGATTCATAAAAAAAATGAGGGACCGGTTAATCCAATCCCTCAATTTTCATTTTATATTAAATTCTAGATCCTAATAAGTGTTTTATAAATTTTTCAATTCCTGTGTTAATTTAGCAACCGCATCTTTTGCATCGCCAAAGTACATCAAAGTATTCGGATAGAAAAATAACTCATTATCAATTCCGGCATATCCGGCATTCATTGACCGTTTGTTCATAATTACAGTTTTAGAGTAATCCACATTTAATATCGGCATTCCGTAGATCGGACTATTTTTATCGTTACGTGCAGCGGGATTAACAACATCGTTAGCACCGATAATTAATGATATATCGGTATTGGGGAAGTCGTCGTTAATCTCTTCCATCGACAACATCTTATCATAAGATATCTGTGCTTCAGCGAGAAGAACATTCATGTGTCCCGGCATTCTACCTGCAACGGGATGAATTGCAAACCGAACTTTCTTTCCTTTCGATTCCAGTAAATTCACAAGATCACGCACAGCGTGCTGGGCTTGCGCTACAGCCATTCCATAACCCGGTACAATTATAATATTTTCTGCGGCATCAAAAATCATTGCAAGTTCTTCGGAGTCAATTGATTTAACCTGACCTTTAGGAGACGATGAGCTCGAAGGAGCCGGACCCGATGAACCTGCGCTTTCCCATCCGCCCAATACAACATTTAGAAGAGAGCGGTTCATTCCCTTGCACATTATAATTGTTAAGATTATTCCTGATGCACCAACAAGTGCTCCGGCAATAATTAACTGGTTATTCTGCAAAACAAATCCAGTTGCAGATGCTGCAAGTCCTGAATATGAATTGAGAAGTGAAATAGCAACCGGCATATCTGCACCCCCGATTGGAAGCACAAGCAATACGCCAAGAATAAGCGATACTAATGCAATAGAAATAACAAGGATTTCCATTGTAGGATTGATGATAAAAAATATTCCAGCGGCAATCAATGAAACGAACAGCAGCACATTTAACGGATGCTGACCGGGATATTTAACAACTTTACCAGTTACAATTCCCTGTAACTTACCGAATGCAATTAATGACCCTGTAAATGTAACTGAACCAATAATCAAGCTTAATACAATTGTAATGTTTGTAGCATCATTAAATGTCCAGATTGTAAAATTCTTCATCTTATAATATTCCGATAGAGCAACAAGAAGCGATGCACCGCCACCGAATCCGTTTAGCAACCCCACCATTTGAGGCATTCCAGTCATTGGAGTTTTGTATGCCATCAATACACCAATAACACCGCCAACAATAAACCCGATTATTATCCATTCGAATGTTAAAACATGTTGATCAAACAATGTTACAATAATTGCTATAAACATACCGAGAGCGGCTAAAAAATTTCCCTGTCGTGCTGTCTTTGGCGAACTTAATCTCTTAATACCGAAAATGAAAAGAACCGATGCAATCAGATATGAAACTTCTATTAGTATTTTCATTTTTCAACTCACTTCTTTTTGAACATTTTTAACATTCTATCAGTAACTAAAAAACCACCGACAACATTTATTGTTGCAAAAATCATTGCTATCAATCCAAGTATTGTACTGATTGTAAATTCTTCCAATCCGGCGCTTAGAATTGCTCCTACTATTGTTATTCCGCTTATTGCATTAGAACCGGACATCAACGGCGTATGCAATGTAGGTGGGACTTTTGTGATAAGCTCAAACCCTACAAATATTGCGAGAACAAAAACATATATCAGCATTATTAAACCGATACTCTCCATTATGTTACTCCTGATTTTATTTTTATAAAATTTTTTTGTTACTCTTAAGATTCTAATGATAATAATGAAACGCTTAAAAAGAATTACTTCAACAAATCTTTTGTTCTCTGGTTTACAACCACGCTGTCTTTAACAATTACAGCTCCTTTAAATATTTCGTCTTCCATATCAATAATAAAATTTCCTTGATCAGCAGAGTATTCAATTAGGCTTAGAAGATTTTTAGAATACATTTCGCTTGCATTATAAGGGACCAGACTTGGCAGATTGTGTTCACCGATAATTGTTACACCGTGTTTAACAACTGTCTTACCTTTTTCGCTCAACTCGCAATTGCCGCCGAATTCAACCGCCATATCCAGAACAACAGCACCGGACTTCATATTTTTTACCATTTCTTCTGTAACAAGAACGGGAGATTTTTTACCGGGTATTAATGCTGTGGTAATTACAATATCGGCTTCAGTAATATGTTTGAAAATCAACTCTTTCTGTTTTCTTAAAAACTCCTCAGATTGTTCTTTAGCATAACCACCGGAATCCTGCATCGATTGATCGGTAGGAACTTCGATAAATTTACCACCGAGACTTTGAACTTCTTCTTTAACCTGAGGACGAACGTCAGAGACTTCTACAACCGCACCAAGACGTTTAGCAGTTCCAAGCGCCGATAAACCGGCAACCCCTGCACCCATAATCACAACTTTAGATGGTGAAATTGTTCCGGCAGCAGTCATCATTAAAGGAAATATTTTGTTTAAGTGATTAGCTGCAAGAATAACACTCTTATAACCTGCTAAATTTGACTGGGAGCTTAATGCGTCCATTCTCTGAGCCAGAGTTGTACGGGGTATCGAGTCCATTGAAATAATATTTATCCCAAGTTCCGCTCCCTTCTTTGCTAATTCCGGATAATGAAGTGAATACAGAAAACAAATAAGGAGTGAATCTTTTTTCATCAACTCGAGTTCATTTTTTTTATACACCGGATGCTCTACTGGTCTTTGCACTTTTAATACAATATCACTGGATTGATATAGTTGCAGAAGGTCTTCAAAAATTTCAGCACCGGCATTAATATACTTATCATTTGTGAATCCGGCTTTCAATCCGGCATCTTTCTCTATTAAAACTTTAAATCCCTTCTTAATCAATTTGGAAGCTACATCTGGAATACAAGCTACTCTATTTTCACCCGCTACTATTTCTATTGGAATTCCTATAACCATTAACACTACTCCTTAGTTTTTAATTGAATTTTAGATTTCTTATAAATCAAAAAGATTAGCTATCTCATTAACAAAGATATTAATTTGATTTGAAATAATATTATGATTTTTCATGATTATAGTAAATGAAAACAAGTTTTGTTTTTAATCCAAATATTTGGTCTAATATGAAAATCTCATCCTAATAAAAAAAATAGTAATCAAAAATTTTCCAAGATAAAAATTATTTAATAATTTGCGTATGTTATTCTCCTGATAATCTAATATTTCTTACCTGATTATTAGAAAAAAGAATGAAAGTAAAACTTACGGAGTAAGAATGGCAAAAATACTAGTCAAAAAACAATTATCTAAAGATGTATTTTTAATGAGATTACAAGCCCCGTTGATAGCAGAAGAAAGAGCTGCCGGACAGTTTATAATATTGCAAATAGATGATGATTATGGTGAAAGAATTCCACTTACAATTGCCGATGCAAATACTGATGAAGGTTCAATCACAATTATTTACCAAGTTGTAGGTAAAAGTACTTTACAATTATCACAAATGAATACTGGTGATGAAATACCCACATTAGTTGGACCATTAGGCAAACCAACACATATAGAAAAGTTTGGAACGGTTGTATGTGTTGGCGGCGGTATAGGTGTAGCTCCACTACATCCAATTGCACAGGCGCTAAAAAAAGCCGGCAACCATGTTATTACGATTATCGGTGCCAGAAATAAAGATTTAATTATTCTTGAAGAGGAAATGAAAGTTATTGCCGATGAATTTATTTTATGTACAGATGACGGTTCTTATGGAAGAAAGGCATTGGTTACAGAACCGCTTAAAGAAATATGCGAAAGAGATACAAAACCAAATATGGTTATTGCAATCGGTCCTCCAATTATGATGAAATTCTGTTCCGAAACGACCAGACCTTATGGAGTTTTCACACAGGTATCACTAAACACTATTATGGTAGATGGAACAGGAATGTGCGGCGGCTGCAGAGTGAATGTTGGTAAGCATGTAAAATTTGTTTGTGTTGATGGACCCGAATTCGACGGGCATATGGTTGACTTTGATAATATGATGGCACGATTAAATTCTTATAAAAAAATAGAACAGGAAGCTCATTCATGTTTTCTGGAACAGGAAATTAAACAGCGCGAGGGACTTTTATGAATCATCACACGCCCGAACAGTTAACAGAAGAAGCAAAAAAATTAATTGTTGAGTATTTAGATAAAATAGATGATATGAAACCAAAGGAGAGAACAAAAATTCCTCCACAGGAAATGCCTTCTCAGGATCCAATTGTAAGAAGCTCAAACTTAGATGAGGTTGCTCTTGGATATACGATTGAACAGGCAAGAATTGAAGCTATGAGATGTTTGCAGTGTGTAAAGAAAACATGTGTAGATGACTGCCCTGTTAGAATAGATATACCCAGATTTATTAATCATATTGCTCATGCAGAATTTGAAAGTGCTGCAGCAGTTATTAAAGAAGCAAGTTTGCTACCAGCAATATGCGGTAGGGTCTGTCCTCAGGAAACTCAATGCCAAACCAATTGTACTGTTGGCAAAGCATTAAAAGATGTTGATAAATCTGTTGCAATAGGAAGACTTGAAAGATTTATTGCCGATTGGGAACGTGCAACTGGAAAAATTGCTACACCGGATGTAAAACCCGAAACCAATAAGAAGGTCGCAATTGTTGGAAGCGGTCCGGCTGGATTAGTAGTTGCAGCAGACTGCAGAAGAGAAGGTCATCATGTAACAATATTCGAAGCATTTCATAAACTTGGCGGTGTATTACGTTATGGTATTCCAGAATTTCGTTTGCCTAACGATATAATTGATAAAGAAATTGAAGTACTTAAAGCCATGGGGGTTGAGTTTAAAACCAATTTTGTTGTTGGACGAACAAGAAAGTTAACCGACTTAATAGAGAAAGACGGTTACCATGCAATTTTTGTAGGGACAGGTGCAGGTCTCCCAATGTTTATGGGAATTGAAGGTGAAAGTCTTGTAGGAGTTTTTTCTGCAAATGAATATTTAACACGCGCAAATTTAATGCGTGCTTTCGATAAAGGTCATGCTGATACTCCGATTTATAATTCAGTTAATGTTGCTGTATTAGGAGGCGGAAACGTTGCAATGGATGCCGCAAGGATGGCAAAACGACTTGGTGCAAAAAATGTTTATGTGGTTTATAGAAGAACTGAAGTTGAAATGCCGGCACGTAAAGAGGAAGTTGCTCATGCAAAAGAAGAAGGAATTGAATTCTATTTCTTGCAGAATGCAAAAAAAATAATCGGTGATGAGAATGGTCGCGTTAAAACAATGGAATGTTTAAGATATGAATTGGGTGAACCCGATCAATCCGGAAGAAGAAGACCTGTAGTAATTCCTAATAGTGAGTTTATATTAGATGTTGATACTGTGATAGTTGCAATTGGAAACGGAAGCAATCCATTGATAAGCCAGACGACTCCCCAGATGAATGTTAATAAATGGGGAAATATTATTGTTGATGAAACACAGAAAACTTCGATAGATAGAATTTTT
>JBBIHP010000069.1:0-16611 GCA_037446915.1 Ignavibacteria bacterium | reverse complement strand
TAGCTTCATACCGTTGCGTCGGAAAATTCAATCGAACAGCGCCGTTATAATCTGCAAGTCCGCTGTTCAATCCCTGCCCTAGAACAGAAATACCGCCGGCGTTTTTTCCTCTGTCCCATACATACCATGCATCAGCGCCCCATTCGAGAAGAGGAGCGATCCGGGATTCGATGTCGAACATCCAGAGAGCTACGTCGTCATTCTCCTGGATAATATTTTCAAATAGTTGATAATAACCCGCACGCATTTGAGTTGTCTTGTTCAGATTTGCATATAAGCTTATACCTACACCCTGTGTACCCCAGTAACTCAATTTATAAGCACTTGTTTGAGCGGTGCTTACTGCCATAACATTCGGATCGCGGACATTATCAAAAATTCTTTGAAGTCCAATAACAACATTCCAATCAGCATCCTTCGGTCTAATATCAACGTTTGCAAGAAGTGTTTGAAGATTTACCTGTCCCGCATTAATACCGCCGCCGGTGTTACCACCAACTCCGTAAGCAGCATCACCCCATGTCATATCAATTTTAAACAAGCTTCTGAATGTTGCAACGCCATCAAGTATTGAAGGAGTGTAGATGAACATAGGAACGAATCGCTGTTCAAAGTAGGATGAAGTTTTTAAATGTGTGTTTGTTGTGTTTGGACCGAACAATCTTCCGATAATCTGACCCCGCAGTAATTCATTTGTAGGAGCTATATTAGAAGCAGTGCCTCGCGAGAACCAGTATCCAATAAATTTTATTTCCGGTGTCTTGGGCTCTGCAATTCTAACAAGTTTTGTTTCTGTAGTATCCTGGGCAAAGAGAACCGCTGGCACAGATAATATGAGGAGAATAATCATTAATAATTTTTTCATTTTTCTCTCCAAAGTAATTGAAAAAAGCGGATTGAAATTTTTTCAATTCACAACCCGCTTTCCAATTCAAATTATTGCTTTACATATTTTTGAACGTAAATAGTATATTTTGTTCCGGCAATGGTTGTACTTCCAAAACCGCCAGCAGCTGTTGGTGCAGAAACACCGGTTAGAGGCGGGGTTGTCTGGATTACTTCATAAGTCAATTTGTTTCCGCTTATAGCATAGATTCCGGTTGCTGTAACTGCTGCAGGTGAGCTCTGGTTTGCAACGATGGTGTAAATTTTTGCTCCCTGTGTTCCATATGTTGCGCTCGCATCAGTGTTGGTTGTTTCGGTATTTGTATAGGTTCCTGATAATGTTGTGGTTACATTACTTTTATCTGTTTGAACAACAGTATAGGATTTGTTGGCGTTGAAGGTTGCAACTATTTTACTAACATTGAATGGAGCAACGGCAAGACCGGCAGCAACGTTTGCACCTTCAGAGACCCACGTACCAACAATAGGATCTACCTGAACAGGAGCGGTTGTTTCTTCTTCATCGCTGCATGCCGAGAAGAATACAAAAGTTAACATGAGTAAAAGTGATAATAGCTTTTTCATAATTCCTCCTTAAGGATATTATTTGGTTGTTTGTTGTTTGTGTATTTCAAGAAGTTTCAGTTTGTTAATTTTCCCAGCGTCTGTTTTTGGAATTTCACTTACGAACTGAACGTACTTAGGCATTTTATATTTTGCTAAATTTCCTTTGCAGTAATTGATTATCTCTTCTTCCGTTGTCGTAACATTTTCTTTAAGAACGATATAAGCTTTCCCGACTTCGCCCCATTTTTCATCAGGCACACCGATTACAGCTACTTCTTTTACCGCATCATTTGTGTAGAGATACATTTCAATTTCGGCGGGATAAACATTTTCTCCGCCGCTTATGAACATGTTTTTCTTACGGTCAACAACGAAGAAGAATCCATCTTCATCCTTACGAACTAAATCACCAGTATGGAAGAATCCATCGGTAATCGATTCTTTTGTCTCCTTATCTTTGCACCAGTAACCGGGTGTTACTACCGGAGATCGGAGCCATAGTTCGCCGACTTCGTTTACACCGACTTCCTTTCCAGCATCATCAACAATTTTTGTTTCGAAATAAAAATTCGGAAATCCGATAGAACCCTTCTTACTTATTGCGTGATTCTGATGAAGTGAAAAACAATTCGGTCCAACTTCGGTTAATCCGAATCCCTGACGGATTGGTATTCCTTTCTGATGCCAGATGTTAATGAGCGGAATCGGCATTGCCGCACCGCCAACAATAGCATACCTAACACTTGAGAGATTTGCATTATTGAAGTAGGGAAGATCGCTCATCATCTGAAGCATTGTTGGAACACCAAACAATAGAGTTGTTTTTTCCTTCTCCATTAATTTTAATATAAGCTCGGCATCGAAGCTTTGAAGAATTGTATGCGAAGCGCCATGAAACAGAAACGGCGTAAACAAAACATTCCATCCGCCGGTGTGGAAGAATGGCGCGTAACTTTGTGTGTGGTCATTGGAATTTATATCGAGGCGTAAAAATGTATTTACAGCGTTCCAGAAAAGCATGCGGTGATTAATCATTACACCCTTTGATAATCCGGTTGTGCCGGCAGTGTAAAGGATCATTACAACATCATCTTCAGTAAATAATCTTGGCGGAATAAAATCAGTTTCTCCGGCATCGCCGGTTAAGTATTTTGTAATCTCTTCAATACTTTTATGAACAGGAATATTTTTTAATGTCTGTAGTTTTTCTGTTTGTTCTTTGTATTCCGATTCGTAGAAAAATATTTTTGGTTCTGCATCACCGATTAAAATATCCAACTCTCTTGGTGTTAATCTGAAATTCAGGGGAACAAGTATTGCGCCCGTTTTAACACATGCGAGGAATAACTGAACATATTCGGTTCTGTTCTTTGAATAGACAGCAATCCGGTCGCCGATTTTAACGCCGAGTTCTTTAGTAAGATAATTCGCAAGTGCATTGGTTCTGGTATTGAACTCGCTAAACGACCATCTGAGATCGCGGTTATGTTCTCGCAAGAAAAATTTATCCGGCGTGTAATATGCCCACTTCGCTAACCAATCAGTTTGAAAATTATGAAGCATTATTGAATCATCCTTTAATTAATCTTTTTGGTCTTGTATAAAATCAAAAGAGAAAATCCAACAATTAATGAAGTCAGAATCGCCATAGCCGCAGCAACGCCGGGATTTTCGCCAGTCGCTTTTGTAAATGGTATTCCAATCTTGCCGTAATAAAATGTAAAGTGAACTGCTATCGCAGAAACAGAGGCGGCTATTACAGAAATCTTCGGTGCATTTTTAAAGAACATTCCAAATAGTATCGGGACGAATGCAGCGGAGAAATATGCATAAACTCCATTCTGCGCAAATATTGCAACACTTAGTTTGGGGTTAATTAGCTGATCGTATGAAAGCAGAATCGATATAACCGCAAATACTGCGATAACGATTTTATTTGTAAGTATAAACGACTTTTCATTCTTAACCGTATCGGATGGATAAAACTTCCCGAATAACGGCTTTATAATATCTGTTGTTGCAGTAGTTGAGATAGATTGAATCAATCCTTCAAGAGTGGAAATACCGGCAGAGATTAATCCCAATACAACAACAATCCCAATAAACACCGGGAATTCGCGCACAACATAAGCAGGAATAACTCCGTCCATCTTTAATGCAACACCGTTGATCATTAAATCCGGGAATGCGATACGTGCATAAAAACCAGCAAAGACGACCGAGAAAAAAATCATCTGTGTTATCGTTCCATAGATTAGATACTTGTTCACATCTTTGTCTGTCTTAAGCAGGAGCGACTTTGTGATTATGTGTGGTTGACAGACAATTGCAACACCTATAACAATCTGTGTAAAAATAATTTCGAAAAAGTCTCTGAAAAGAAAACTCGATTCGTTAGTTGATTGCACAAGTTTAGGATCAATGTTCCCAAGTTTCTCTATAAAACCATGAACACCATTACTAAAATGTTCGTAACCGGAACCAAGAAGAATAAAGGCTACTACCAGCATAATTATTGCCTGAACAGTATTTGTATAAACCATGGAGTTAGCCCCGCCGAACATCATGTATCCGAATACAAAAACAACTACACCAATAAGCACATAAAGCTCGGGAACATTCAAGGACTTAGATAAAACTTTTGTGAGTCCGACGAGTATCAGTACAATAAATGTGATAAGCAGTAATGAAAGAAAAGCAAAGAAGAGCGAGTAACCCTTACTCTTATAACGAGTTCCCATCCATTGAGCCATCGTTAATGCTTTAACGCTCTCGCCGTGTTTTCTAAATCCTTTTGTTAGAATTATAAGCGAAATCATTGCGGCAACGGGATAAGAAATTCCGAATGAGATGTATGCACTCCATCCGTAAAATGCAATGAAACCGGGATTGATTATGAATGTTGCAGCGCTTGTCATCGATGCGGCAAGTGCAAGTCCAACTGCATAAGGAGGGAACTGAACACTTCCAACAGCGTAGTCTTTCATGCTTTTTATTTTCAAAGCTCCGCGTATAACAAAGAACATTGTAATCGCAACATAGATCAGAATTAATATCCACGAAGCAGTAATCATTCCGGATGAAGCAACGTCAGTCACTTTACACCTCTTTACAATTTATAAATTGCATTTGCAAATGCGAGTCCTCCGCCCGATCCCATAAAGCAAACGATCTCGCCCGGGTTCAATTTCTTATTCTGCATCGCATCATCAAAAGCCATTGGTATACATGCCGAACCAGTGTAGCCGTATCTATCCATTATTGTATGTGCTCTGTTTCTATCAACACCCAGATTATCCATCGTTTCCCAGATAGTATTAATATTAATCTGTGTGAAGAAGAAATGAGTAATGTCGTTTGGTAAAATATTTATTTTCTCGCACGATTCTTTAATCATCTTTGTCCATGTGGTAGGATTAATTTCTTTCGGAAATTTTTTAACAAATTTCAGAAGATGATCTTTAGCATCCACAACTTTGTGATTAACCGGCATGTGAGTTCCGCCGGCATAAATTCCCATCCAGTCTGCATATTGTCCTTCTGTATGAAGTCTGCTTGTTAGCTGCCCGCGGTCGGTATTATCAATTGATTTTAGGACAACCGCACCGGCACCATCAGCAAAGAGCGTAACAGTTTTCTTGTCGGTCATATCGAGATATTTACTCATCGCATAAGCACCGATGACGAGAATGTATTTGTAATTTTCATCTGCACGGATAAATTTGTTTGCTGTATCAAGAGCTGTAACAAATCCCGCACATGCAGTGTTAAGATCAAACGTTCCGGCATTAACAGCCCCGATTCGATATTGAACAACAGAAGCAGTTGAAGGGGAAATATATTCAGGAGTATCAGTTGATATAATTATTAGATTAATATCTTCTGATTTAACACCGGCAACCGCTAAAGCTTTGTTGGCTGCTTCAACACAGAGATCTGCTGTCGATTGATTCTCGATGCACCATCTCCGTTCTTTAATAGTAAGATTGGTTTGAAGCCATGTATCAACATCTTCGCCAAGCAATTCATTGAAATATGAATTTGGCAGAACTCTTTCGGGTGCGTAGCTTCCGCTGCCAATAATAACGCTGTTTCTCATCAAGTAATTACTCCGCCATCAATACTTAATACTGTTCCATTTATAAATGATGCTTCTTCGCTTGCAAGGAAGAGATAACCGCTTGCAATGTCTTCGGGTGTTCCAAGTCTTCCAACCGGAGTTTTCTCTTTCATCATAGTAATTATTTTCTCCGGCATCGAAGCAACCATTTCTGTTGCTATAAATCCGGGTGCAATGGCATTTACATTAATTCCTTTTCTGCCGAGTTCGCGCGCCCATACCTTTGTCATTCCTATCACACCGGATTTTGTCGCTACGTAGTTGGTTTGACCGAAATTACCGTAGATTCCAACTACCGATGTAGCGTTGATGATCCGTCCGTATTGTTTCTCTATCATGAACGGCGCAACACATTTTGTACAGTTGAACACACCCGTAAGGTTAACATCAATTACCTGCTGCCATTGTTCGGGCGTCATCTTTGCAAGAGTTGCATCGCGGAGTATTCCGGCATTATTAACAAGTACATCAATCCTTCCGAACTGAGCAATTATAGATTTAACCGCATTTTCAACCTCATCAAATTTTGCAACGTTTACTTTCATATAAACTGCTTTCCCTTTTGAAGAGAGCTCGTCCGCTAGCTGATTTCCTTTGTTATCATCAACATCCCATATAACCACACTTGCGCCCTCATCAATAAATTTTATAACGGTCGCTTTACCTATTCCCTGAGCGCCTCCCGTTACAATCGCCACCTTGTTTTCAAGTCTTTTCATTTTAATGCCTCTTTATGTTTTTAACGTTTGAAAATTTTAAAACGATCTTTCAATAAGGAAAAGTGATTCCGTAAAACCACTTTTTCATTTATAAATTTTTTCTCTTGTAGAAATCCACTCCGCTAAAAAATTTCTATAGTGTTGTTCCATCAACACATAAAATTGCTCCATTTCATCCATGCGTTCTTTCAGCGTCACTATTTCATTTGACTTCACATTCTTAACAACTGATTTAAGCTGCTTGGCAATCCTTACATTATTTTTTATCAATTCCAGATTATTCCTGAAAGCATTCTCAAAAATCTCCGGCTCAATTTCGTAGAAATCCTGGCGGTTGTTTTCGGGCGACCATGCTTTTCGTATCAACTTCCTATCGCGTAATCGTTTTAAAATCTGGCTAACAGGTCCCTTGCTTCTGTGCAGGTATTTAGAAATATCACCAAGCGAGAGAGGTTCTCTGGAATAAATTAGGAGAGCAACAATGTGTCCCATCAGTTTATTTAATCCAAATGATTTGTATGCGTCTCCAAATCTCTGGATCATTTCTTTACGTATTTTATCTTCAGTGGACATAACTGTCTATTCGTATAGTTTTACAATCAGTGCAGAAGCTTCACCGCCGCCGATGCAGAGAGAAGCCAAACCGTATTTAGATTTTCTTCTTTTCATTTCATGAAGTAATGTAGCCATAATTCTTCCGCCGCTTGCACCGATTGGGTGACCAATTGCAATTGCACCGCCGTTAACATTTACATTCTCCGTTGAAAGTCCGAGCAGTTTATTTACAGCAAGCGAAACCACTGCGAATGCTTCGTTAATTTCATACAGGTCTATATCAGTTGTTTTCAATTTGGCTTTTGCAAGAACTTTATTAATTGCGTCTGCCGGGGCTGTTGTAAATTGAATCGGGGCTTTAGCAGCAGAGCTTTGAGCAATAATTTCAACTATCGGTTTTAGTCCAAGCTCTTTTGCTTTCTCTTCACTCATTATTAAAAGAGCAGCAGCGCCATCATTTATTTTAGATGCATTTGCCGCAGTTACAACACCGTTTTTATCGAATGGAGGTTTAAGAGAAGGGACCTTTTCAAAGTTTACTTTTTCCGGCTCATCATCTTTAGTAATAATTGTATCGCCACTTCTCGATTTAATTGTAACAGGAATTATTTCGTCGTTAAACTTTCCTTCTTTTTGTGCTGATTGAGCACGTTGATAAGACATGATAGCATAGGCATCAAGTTCTTTACGTGTGAAGTTCATATCCTTTGCACATGCTTCGGCACAGTTACCCATATGAACGTTATTATAAACATCCCACAATCCATCCATAATCATAGAGTCGTGAATTTCACCATGACCCATTCTATAACCGCCGCGCGCATTTTTTAATAGATAGGGTGCGTTGCTCATACTTTCAAGTCCGCCGGCAATTATAACATCGGCATCGCCAAGTTGAATAGCCTGATGAGCAAGCATAATTGCTTTAAGTCCGCTTCCGCACATTTTATTGATTGTAAGACACTCGGTTTTTTCAGGTAGTTCGGCGTAAATAGCAGCTTGACGGGCGGGTGCCTGACCCAATCCAGCACTTAAAATATTACCCATAATAACTTCGTCTACAACATTAGGATCAATTTTAGATTCTTCGAGTATAGCTTTAATAGCAATACTTCCGAGCTGTGTAGCAGATAAACTGCTTAACGAACCATTGAATGAGCCGACGGGAGTTCTTTTTGCGTGGGTTATCACTACTTTTTTCATGTGATATTTCCTTTTATTTACGTTTTATATTTTTGAAACGTTTGAAACACTGGCAACTTAATTAATTGTCTGTTAAAAGTAAAGTGAAATTTTAACGCTTAAGTAGAGGGACAATTATTCCCTCTTTAAAATTTTAATTTTACTTGATACTCGATTAATAAAAAATTATCATTGGCAGGAATAATTCCTATTTAGGATAATTTATTATGAATCAGGATTCTTTTAGAAATATTCTTTCCGACAAAGATCTTAAGATTACCCCACAACGTATCGCCGTTCTTGATGCGATCTCTAATCTTAACAATCACCCAATAGCTGATAATGTTATTGCATTTATTCGCAAACATCATCCGAACATTGCAACGGGTACTATTTATAAAACACTCGAAACATTTGTAGAAAAGGGGATTGTTAAGAAGGTTAAGACCGAGAAGGATGTTATGCGCTATGATTCGATACTCGAGAACCATCATCACCTATATTCATCTGAAAGTGAGCACATAGAAGACTATTACGATGAAGAGCTCGATAGAATGATCGAAAAATATTTTGAAAGAAAGAAGATTCCGAATTTTACCGTTGAAGATATCAAAGTTCAGATCATCGGTAAATTCAAAAACAAACAGATTAAAAAGTAAACCGAAAGGACTAAGAGGCGCATAGTTGATGAATGGCACAACGAGTGATTTCATCTTATTATACATATAAAATCACCAAATAATTTATAAGGAGAAATATAATGGAAGAAACAAACACGGTATCAATGCCAAGGATAGGTGATCGTGCGCCAGAGTTCAAAGCTGTTACAACTCAGGGGGAAATTAACTTTCCCGCAGATTACAAAGGAAGCTGGGTTATTCTGTTCAGTCATCCGGCTGATTTTACACCTGTATGCACTTCTGAATTTATGACATTCGCACACATGGAAAAACAGTTTGAAGAAGCTAATTGTAAACTTGTAGGTTTATCCGTTGACGGACTTTACAGTCACATTGCATGGCTCCGCACAATTAAAGAGAAGATTGAATACAAGGGGATGAAAAATATCGAAGTAAAGTTTCCTCTAATCGAGGATATTACAATGGAAGTTGCAAAGAAATACGGAATGATTCAGCCGGGTGAAAGCAATACTAAAGCGGTCAGAGCTGTTTTTGTTATTGACCCGAAAGGAATTATAAGAACTGTAATTTATTACCCGTTAAGTCTTGGAAGAAATTTTGATGAACTCTATCGTGTGCTAATTGCTCTTCAAACAGCAGATGCATTTAGTATAGCAACACCGGCGGATTGGCGTCCGGGCGATGATGTAATTGTTCCTCCGGCCGGTTCGTGTGGAACCGCAAAAGACAGAATGGAAGGGAAGGAAGATATGAAATGTTACGACTGGTTCTTCTGCACCAAACCGATTAGTAAGGATACCGTTCTTAAAACAATATTAAAGAAATAAAAAAATAAAGGCGGACATGCACTGTCCGCCTTCTTCTTTTCATAAGTAAATAACAATCTAACTTTTACTTAGTTCATCATAGGCACGCTCAAGATTCATCTTGCGGGCACCCTGCCATCTCTCTTTCAGATCTTCAAATCCCGGAATTGCAGAGGCAGCGGCTATTTCATCTTTAGATTTACCATTCTTAATTTCTTTGGCAACAAAATCAATTAATGCACTAAGATAATTTTTCATGGTGGTTAAATCTTTTTTAGTTCCTGTAAGAAATTCATCTGCAATTGAATGACCGAAAATAAATGTAGTATCTTTATCATAATATTTAATTATCTTTTCAAGAGTTAAGACCCATTGTTGAATTGAACCACCTCCATTCGGATCGATGAACGGAAAAGTTTTATTGAAGACAAGATCGCCCATGTGTGCAATATTTGATTTCTCAAAATGAACGACCGAATCGCCGCCGGTATGAGCCGGACCGAAATATCTTGCAACAACTTTCTCATCTCCAGCATCCTCGCCCCATGTGTTTGTAAATGTGGCTGTCGGATATGCCTGAGGTTTTTCGGGATTGCCGCCGTAATTTTTTTCCTGCAATGCTTTACAATTTTCGTGTGCAACAATTTTATTGGCATAATCCTTCAGGAACAGGTTTCCTGCTGTATGATCGCCGTGATGATGGGTGTTGAAGAGCAAATCGATTTTTCCGGTAGTCTTTTGCTTAAGTCCGGCGACTAAATTTTTTGCTGTCTCGGGATATTGCGAGTCAATTACTACCAATGCATCGTTTGTGGCATACCATCCGATTGTACCGCCGCGTTCCGTAAAAATGCCAATGTTATTTCGGATGGTGGTAAATTTATATGTCTGCTCCTGGAAGGGATTATAAAATTTGAAGCCCGGGAATAAAAGTCCGCCGGTAAATAAAGCTCCTGTTTTAAGAAAATCTTTACGAGTTAATTTCATTTTATTACCTTCAATTATTTTTGATATGAAAATTATCTTTGGTTAATTTAACAACAAAATAAACGATAGAATAATTCAATTATAAACAATTGTCTGTGATTATATTTCTGCAGATAGTGAATTATGAGTAATCTTTCATGTGAAAAATATCTAGAGCGGATCGGAATAAAAAAAGTTGGTAATCCTTCATTAGAATTTCTTTCCGAACTTCAGCTAGCGCATCTCTATTCAGTCCCGTTTGAGGATCTCGACATTCCGGATAGAGATAGAATTATTCTTAACATCGAACGTATCTACAGCAAAATTGTTCCAACTAAACGGGGCGGATTCTGTTATGAGCTGAATGGACTATTTCATTGGCTGCTGACAAATCTTGGTTTTAAAGTCGATATACTTTCTGCGCGAGTATATAATCATCAGAAACAGGAACTCGGTCCGAAGTTCGATCACATGACTCTTCTTGTTCATCTCGATAAAGATTATCTGGTTGATGTTGGCTTCGGTGATTCGTTCCGACAACCGATTGAAATGCCCGATGGCGAGCGTACTGATATAAGCGGGCGTTACAAAATCTTTCAAACCGATGGCAACGTATATGAACTGAAAAGATTTGAAGAGAATGAATGGCAGCTTCAATATTCATTTACAACAATGCCACGTGAACTCACAGACTATTCGGAAATGTGCGACTTTCAGCAGGATAGTCCGGCTTCTCATTTCAGAACCAGAATGAAATGTACTATTGCTACTCCAACTGGACGAATTACTCTTAGCGATAACTCTTTAACAATAACCGAAAACGGAGAAAAGAGAAGAATCGAAATAACGAGCAGCGGGCAGTTCTTCCAACTCCTATTCGAATATTTTGATATTAATTTGTGATTTTCAATGTTTGAGAGTGTTTTTTACTTTTTGTGCCATTTTAGCTTATCCAGAAATACCACCGGAATTATCTATATATAGATAGAAAATTAACTTGACTTTAAAGATGAAAAGTTCGATTATTGGATAGTTCAAAAAATATGAAGTATAGAATTTGTAAATAATTGAGGATGACATGATTTACTCAAGAAAACTTAAGCCCGATAGAGACTTTACTGGTCTTTTACCCGCTTTCTTTTCGCTTTTATTGGGTGCATTAATAGGTGTAATCTATGGACCGGAAGAAGGAATTAGAGTAGTGGGCGTAATTGTATTTGTCTATTCAATTTTTGGATTCATTGCATATTATCGAACAAGAAGTGTTGGATACTTATTGAGTGGGCTTTATATGATCAGTCTGTCACTTGTTTTTCTTTCAGTAGAGGTTAATGAATACAGCAGAAGAGTTTTTGTTTATACTCCCTTTTCAAAATTGTTTATTGTTCTGACCTTTTCTCTTCTGATAATTCTACTATATATGCTCTTTACAAAAAAAATAAAATGGAGAGGAAGGGATATTCTTGAATTAGCGGCAGTTAATGTAAATGAAGGTCCGGATTCTTATACAGACCGTCCGCGACCGATCGCAAATTTAGAACTCACCCGTGATGAAGTTGAAAACTTTGCAGAGTTCTTAAAGAGTAATCTTATTGCAATGCCTTATTACGAACAGGAAAGAATTTTATTTGTGCCGGTAAGAATGGGTCAGGAATATTTTTATTTATTCAACAACAATGTTAAGTACTGGGATAAAACCTGGGTCGCTTTCGATTTCGACGGCAAAGTATCTGCTCACATTTCAAAAAAAGATTATCTGGAATACAGAAAAAATCTTGAGTTCGATCCGCTGTGTGAATCACTCGGAAAGTTATTTATAGAATTTTTTGAGGATATGAGGAAAGACGAAGCGAGCAGAATTATTGACAAACTTAACGAAGTAAAGATAGGGTTCTTCTCATGATTTCCGATTTTGAAAAAATAAAATTGTTTGGAGCTATAATATCAAAAGAATACTCTAAAGATCTTTTGCGGCTTCTCTATTTATATAAAGATATCTCCTCAAGCGAAGCTGCATCGCGATTGGGGATGCATATTAAAACAGTCCAGGAATTCTTTGATGCTCTTTATGAAGCTGGGCTTCTTAATAAAAGAGAGGTTTACGAAAGCAAGCGCCCGTACTTCAGGTATTCATTCAATCTCAATCGAATCGATCTTTCGCTTGATGTAAAAGAACTAATAGACCTTAACAAATCCGGTGAAACTCCTGAACTTTTTATACGCGAAAAGAAAAACGCTAATGTCAGATTTACTACCGCACGGAGCAAACTTTTCTTCAGCAGCGTATCCGTCTGGATCGGACAGGGGAGAGAGACGATTGAAAAGAAAGTAAATCTTACAATTCCGCAAGGCAGGTTCTTATTCAATCTACCATTTCCAAATGCAGAATTTCTATCAATACCCGAAATAATGAAGAAAGCAGATGTGTCTGACGAACATATATCCGAGATAATTGATATAGTCCATTTGTTAACGGAACACGGAGTAATTGAAATAAAGGAGTAACTAAAACAATGAATGTTTTTTTATTTATTGCAATAATATGCGTCTTCATAGGAATCGGTTGTTCGATAGCCATGGTTTCTTATCTTCAAGAACGCGGAGTTAAAATTAACTGGCTCTTAATCCGTTTATTTCTTCCACGGTATGTGGATCAGTATAAAAAAATGACTGAAGAAAAGGATGGAAAACCTGGTGGTTTATATTACATCTTTGTTGTCTGCATGGTATCGGCAGCAATTCTTGCAATTATTGGTTTGCTTATAAAGTAATTCTAAGTGACTTAAATGGAAAAGCTGACTACCGAAAGACTTTTAAAGTTTGATTCAAAAAGAATCCTTCTCTTCATAACATTCCTTTTAGCTTTTATTATTACTAAAATCGGGAGAAAGGTATATAGACCGTATATCTACTCTAACGACATTTCGATTTCTGGATTGCCGATACTATTGGAAACTTTACAGGAACAATAGCCATCATTTTTTTTGATCTTGCGAAAATTAACCCTCCACAAAAAAAAGCAACAAAGGGAAGTGGTATATATTATTTATCACGCTTGGATTAATTCTTTATGAACAGGTGCAATATATATTGCCTGGTAGAAACACTTGCGACTTGAGGGATATTATTGCAACAATAATTGCAGGATTGATTTCTTTGGGATTGTATAAACTGATCTATTCGGAAAAATTCGATTCGGGAAGAGAACTATTTTCACACGCTAACCAAAATAATTCTAATGATAAAATTTCATAGGACGGATCATACCTCTGCAGAGAATATTTTTCCCGACCGGGAATTTATAGCTGAATCATTGTATTTTTGGTTATTCTTTCATTCAATAAAATAGAGGGTTATAAATGAGGAAGCTTACAACAATTTGTTTCCTGTTAATACTGACGGCATTAACGGTAAGCGCGCAGAATCAACCGGTTACAAAAGCCAACTATGATCTTGCCGCAAAATTCTCACCCAAGAAAGTTGACAAAATGGTTTTCAGTACAGCGGTAGATCCGCACTGGCTGAAAACGAGCGACAAGTTCTGGTACAGTTTCGAAACACCAACCATTAAAAATTATTACATCGTCGATCCCGCAAAGGGAACAAAAAAATTGCTCTTCGATAATGTACAGATGGCAAGAAAATTAACTCTCCTTACAAAAGATCCTTACGATGAAAAACATTTGCCGATTACTAAAATTCAATTTAACAAAGACGAGACAGCATTCATATTCGAAGTAAATAGCTCACAGGATGAAGAGGATTCAACTAAAACTCAAAAGGACAAAAAAGAGAAGAAAGTTTTCGGATTTGAATTCAACATTAATACTCAGGAGTTGAAACTGATTGAAGACTATCAGAAGAAAAAAGAAATTCCAAGATGGGCAAATATTTCCCCGAATGGTGAGAAAATAATTTTTTCAAAAAACTTTAATCTCTACTGGATGGATAAAGAAAATTTTGAAAAAGCTAAAAAGAAAGAGGACGACTCAACAATTGTTGAGCATAAAATAACATCAGACGGTGTTGAAAATTATTCTTACGGCGAAATGACCGGAGGTCCGGAGAATAATGTTGATAAAGAAAAGAATAAGAACAAGCGGAAAGGTGCAGGGGTAATCTGGTCACAGGATTCCAAATACATAGCATTAGATAGAGTTGATTCGCGGAAGGTTAAGGATTTATGGGTAATTAATGTGTTATCTGAACCGCGCCCAACATTAGAAACCTACAAATATCAAATGCCCGGAGAAGCAGATTCTCCAATAGAAGAACTTGTAGTAATTAACCTGACCGACACAACCTATATGCAGACTAAAATCAAAGCCGATAAATTCAAAGATCAAAATCTTTCTATACTTACTTCACCTCGACCGGAAAATACCAAAGACGACGATTACCGTCCTAATGTATGGTTATCTAAAACGAGTGACAAACTTTACTTCGAAAGAATAAGCCGCGACCTTAAATGTCTTGATATATGTGTTGCCGATGTGAATACTGGCGAATCAAAGGCTCTAATCTCTGAAGAAATGAATACTTATGTTGAATCGAGAAGGCTCGGACTGGTAAATAACGGCGAGGAATTTATTCACTGGAGCGAGCGGGACGGATGGGCCCATTTCTATCTCTATGATAAAAACGGGAAATTAAAAAATCAGATTACTTCGGGTAATTTCCATTGTGAAGATATCGTAAAGATTGATGAAAAAAATCGCGTTCTATATTTTGTTGCCAACATGGTTGAGCCCAATGAAGATCCTTATTACACACATCTGTATAAAGTTAATTTCGACGGAACCGGATTTAAGTTGCTCAATCCGGGCAATTATAATCATACCGCAAGTATGAACGACTCGTATAAATACATTATAAACAATTATTCTAGAGTAAACACAGTTCCTAAATCTACGCTTTACGATAACACGGGTAAAAAGATTATGGATCTTGAAGAAGCGGATCTTTCGCAACTTTTTGCTGCGGGTTATAAATTCCCCGAACCGTTTGTTGTTAAAGCAGCCGATGGAATAACTGATATTTACGGAGTTATGTACAAACCTTTCGATTTCGATTCATCAAAAACCTATCCTCTTATTGAATATGTTTATCCCGGACCTCAAACCGAATCTGTAAATAAAAGTTTTAGTAAAAGCATGGATCGAATCGACCGTCTTGCACAATTTGGTTTTGTAGTTGTTACACTTGGTAACAGGGGCGGTCATCCGTCTCGTTCTAAATGGTACCATAATTACGGATATGGAAACTTGCGCGATTACGGTCTGGCAGATAAAAAATATGGTGCAGAACAATTAGCCGCTCGATATAAATTTATTGATATCAATAGAGTTGGTATTCATGGTCACTCTGGCGGTGGATTTATGTCCACAGCGGCAATGCTGGTTTATCCGGACTTTTTCAAAGTAGCGGTTTCATCAGCCGGCAATCACGAAAACAACATATATAATAGATGGTGGAGCGAGAAGCACGACGGTGTAAAAGAAGTTAAGGATAAGAAAGGAAACATTACTTTTGAATATGATATTGATAAGAATTCCGAACTGGCGAAAAATCTAAAAGGTAAACTGCTTCTTGTTACCGGCGATATTGACAACAATGTTCATCCCGGAAATACAATCAGAATGGCTAATGCACTTATCAAAGCAAATAAGCGATTTGATTTTATGATTATGCCCGGACAGCGGCACGGATTTGGTGATATGACAGAATATTTCTTCTGGCTGATGGGAGATTATTTTTCAAAACATCTGATTGGTGATTATTCATCAAGTGTTGATGTTATCGAAATGAATAATGAAGTTGAACAAGGAGGAAACAAGAAAGCTAAATAAATTTCGATCATAGATTTTACTGAAAATAGAACGCTGATCTTTATGATCTATTATGATTAATCATGATCATAAACAATCATAATAATCTGCGTTCTATTTGTTTTTATACTCTTACTTTTTCTACATGTAAACTTTTTCTGCTTTTCTCCGCGGCAAATCCCATTATATGACTTTCAATTGAAACATCAATTGTAGATGAAAGCAAATCAGGATTGTTTTGTGTAATTGCTTGAATCCAATCGCGGACTAACCGCCAGTCTCCGCCACCATGACCGCTGTTTTTATAATTCTCAATTTCAATAGTACGTGCATCGTAAGTTT
>JBBIHP010000068.1:12877-16796 GCA_037446915.1 Ignavibacteria bacterium | reverse complement strand
TGGACTCAATGGAAAAGCGATCTTCTTAACGAGTTATACCGCAAAACCAAAACGATGATTGACGAAAGGATAAGCGGTCAGGACCTATTATCATCAACAATACAGGAGATAATAGGCGAATCTGAATACTCTGACGATGAAACTTTCCGCAGCCACATCGAATCAATTGACGATCTGGGATATCTTCAACAGTTTACAACCGAAGAAATTAATAAGCATATTGAAGAGATTGAAAAGGGTTCGCCCGTAAGTGTTTTCTTTAAGGAAGAAGGCGGTTTTACTACTGTTACAATTATTACACGCGATTCCGAGGCATTATTATCACGGTTATGCGGCACACTTGCAATAAACGATCTTAATATTCATGATGCTAAAATATATACTAGAAAAGACGGAATTGTAATAGATGGTTTTAATGTTACTGATTTTAGAACGGGTTCTGCTCTAATAGAATCTCGTTATGAAAAAATTAAGGATGATTTATTTCTTACGATTGACAATCAATTGCAGATTACCAAAGAATTCAGCAAAATAAAATCGAAATGGTGGAGGATTGAGAACAAACTTTTCAAGCGGAAAGGAAAGATAAAAATTGCATTCGAGAAGCACGATAAATATACAATCATCGATGTCTATTCACCGGATCGCCTCGGATTGTTATACCAGATAACAAAAAAAATGCATGAGCTTGGTCTTTCAATTTATTTTGCTAAAATAAATACTAAAGAAGATGGTATTGTAGATTCATTTTATACGCTCGATAGAAACAGAAAGAAAATTTCTCCAAACGATTATCAATTAATTACACTTGAATTAACTGAAACAATTAACGAAATGTTATAGGTGATAAATTGAATTTTATGGATAGAACAAACCCGATCGGATTTTTCGATTCCGGAATAGGCGGACTGACCGTTGTTAAAGCTGTATCACAATTACTCCCGAATGAAAATATAGTTTATTTCGGTGATACGGCTCGTGTACCATATGGTTCAAAATCGAATGATACGGTTGTGGAATATTCCCTTCAGGCGGCTAATTTTCTTCTAAGAAAAAATATAAAGCTACTTGTAGTTGCTTGCAATACTGCTTCATCGGTTGCATTAAAAGATTTGAAACGATTCCTTACAATTCCGGTTATCGGAATGATTGAACCGGGTTCTAAACTTGCTCTTAGAGAATCCAGAACTGGAAAGATTGGAATAATAGGTACGAATGCAACCATTAATAATAAAGCTTATTCAAACGAAATCAGAAAGTTAAATCCAAAGATTAAGGTTTACGAAAAAGCATGCCCATTGTTCGTTCCGATTGCCGAAGAGGGATGGATTGATCACAAAGCAACAGAGCTGATTGCTAAAGAATATTTAACTGAATTGAAAACGAAAAAAATTGATAGTCTTGTTCTTGGATGTACACATTACCCGATTCTTAAAGATGTAATTCAGAAAGTTGTTGGTAAGAGTGTCAAGCTTGTTGATTCTGGTACACCGGCGGCACGTTTGGTTGAAGAATATTTAAATGGACGCGGATTAAGAAATATTTCTAACCAGATTGGTAAAAAAGAATTTTATGTGAGCGATATCCCTTCAAAATTCAGAGAAATTGCCGAAAGGTTTCTTGGTAAGAAAATAACCCATTTGCATAAAGTTGAATTAGATGAACTTGTGAATGAGTGAAGCTGGATATTCGATTCTTGATGCTTGATTCTGGATGTTAAGTTTGAGGATACTTAATGAGTTATAAGAATTTAGAAATATGGCAACTAGCAAGAGATGTTGTAATTGAAATCCACGAATTGACTATCACAAAACTTCCCAAATTCGAAATGTACGAAGTAGGTAGTCAGATTCGAAGATCAGTGAAATCCGTTAAATCAAATATTGTTGAAGGTTATGGACGGAGATATTATAAACAGGAATTCATACATCACTTAATAATTGCATTGGCATCCAATGATGAAACTATAGATCATTTAGAAACTCTGTTTGAGACGAAGTCACTTAATGATGAAATCGAGTACTCTAAAATTCATGCAAAATTAGAATTGCTAGGCAAAAAGTTAAATTCTTTTATTCAATCGGTCGAAAAAGAACATATTAGTTCTCGTTAAAAATTCTAATTTATTCTCTATTCAATACTTGTATCTATTATCCAGAATCAAGTATCCAGAATCCAGAATCAAGTATCATACTCTTGAAATAAGTCTGTACAAATATATTCCCGAGATTGTTTTACCATCCACAATTTCGCCGGATTTTATTTTTTCATCAATCTCTTCAAGAGTAAGTTCCACAAGTTGAATATCCTCTTCTCCTTCTTCGCGAGCATGATTACCCGGCTTAAGCCCTTTTGCAAGATAGATGTGAAGAACTTCTGAGCAGAATCCCGGGGTTGTAAAAATTTTACCGAGTTTTGAAATTTCATTTGCCGAATAACCCGTCTCTTCGGTAAGTTCGCGCAATGCACAAACTTTTGGGTCTTCACCTTTCTCCAACTTGCCGGCCGGTAATTCCAATACAACTTCATTGTGCGGGTAACGGTATTGAGTAATTAAAATAATCTTGCCATCGTCTTTAACAGGAACAACAACAGCACCACCGGGATGAACAGCTACCTGTCGGTAGTTTTTATTTCCTGTATCATTATATTCTATTTCATCGACTCTTACATCAAAAACTTTTCCGTGAAAGACAGTATCGGATTTTGTCACTTTGAAGTTCATTAATTCCTCAAAAAATTTCTGCAAAGATATGAAATTCTGATGTAGATGTTATCAACGTTTTGTAGATTGCAATTGTCATATCAAATGTTGTGTAAATAGTCCATTCAAATAATAGATAGAGAAGCTATGAAGTATCTATTAATTCTTTTGATTGCTCTTTTCATTTCCATCGATGCTCAGGATTTTACAAAAGAAACTAAAGAAGAGCGCGACCACAGAATGCAATGGTGGCGCGAAGCACGGTTCGGTCTCTTTATTCACTGGGGTTTGTATTCAATTCCCGCCGGCGAATGGAACGGCTCTACCAATCATGCTGAATGGATTAGAACTACGGCACAGATTCCGCTTAAGGAATACAATAAGTTGGTTGACCAGTTTGATCCCATTGAATTCAATGCCGAAGAATGGGTTAAGATGGCAAAAGATGCGGGAATGAAGTACATCGTTATTACATCCAAGCATCACGATGGTTTCGGTCTCTTCGATTCTAAGTTTACTGATTTTGATATAATGTCAACTCCATTCAAACGGGATATACTTAAAGAGCTATCAGATGCTTGCCACAAACACGGAATTAAAATTTGCTTTTATCATTCAATTATGGATTGGCATCATCCCGATTATTTACCAAGAAGAGAATGGGAAACTGACCGTCCTGTTAATCAAGCTGATTTCAACAGGTTTCTTCAATACCTGAAAAATCAGTTGAAAGAGCTTCTTACAAATTACGGAGAAATTGGTGTCCTCTGGTTCGATGGCGAGTGGGAAGATACATGGAATTCCAAACTTGGAATTGAGCTTTACAATTATGTAAGAAGTTTACAACCGAAAATAATTATTAATAATCGCGTTGGTGTTGGACGTAGTGGAATGGAGGGATTGACAAAAGAAGGAGAATTTGGTGGAGATTTTGGAACACCCGAGCAGCAGATTCCACCAACCGGTTTTCCAGGTGTTGACTGGGAATCCTGTATAACAATGAATAATTACTGGGGTTATAATAAGTTTGATAAAGATTTTAAATCGGCCAAAGAGTTGATTAGAATGCTTGTTGATATTGCATCCAAAGGAGGAAATTTTTTACTGAACGTTGGACCGACTTCGGAAGGATTGTTCCCAAAGGAAAGTATCGACAGGTTGAAAGAGATTGGCGACTGGATGAAACTAAATAGCGAATCAATTTATGGAACACTT
>JBBIHP010000068.1:0-12777 GCA_037446915.1 Ignavibacteria bacterium | reverse complement strand
AATGTTGAGATAAGATATACAACTGATGGAAGTATCCCGACAGTTAATTCTAAAATATATACAGATAAAATTGAACTGGATAAAACAGCAACTATTTCAGTGAAATCATTCAGAAATGGAAAACCTGTTAGTGACGTTTCCCGCGCATCATTCACAAAAGTAATTCCAGAAAAATCACTGAACATTAATAATCCTTCTAATGGAATAAAATATTTTTACTACGAAGGTAACTGGGAAATGCTTCCTGATTTCAATTCATTAATTTCGGTTAAAGAGGGAACGACTCAAAATTTTGATATATCATTGCGAAATCAAAATGACTACTTCGGGTTTAGATATAACGGTTACATTATGATTCCTGATGATGACGTTTACACATTTTACACAGATTCGGATGACGGAAGTAAATTATTTATTGATGATAAACTTATTGTTGATAACGACGGATTACATGGGATGCAAGAGAGAAAAGGAATGTTAGCATTATCGAAAGGATTTCATAAAATCGAAATTCAATATTTTGAAAGAAGCGGCGGCAACGATCTGAAAGTTTCTGTTGAAAGCAGCAAAATTAAAAAACAGAACATCCCTGATAATATGCTGTTTCATTAAAATAGATTTTTTATTCAATTACTGTTTGGCGGGTTAAATCATGAAAAAAACTTTTTTATTTCTCTTACTGCTTTGCATATCAATCTTTGCTCAGAAGAAAATTGATAATAAAGGTACTTATCTGACTATCATAAACAAATCCGATACTGAAGAAGAGGTAATTAGAAAAGCCGCGAATATAATTCCAACTCCTCAGCAATATGAATGGCAGAAACTTGAATTCATTGCATTCCTTCATTTTGGGATGAACACATTTACAGATAGAGAATGGGGTGAAGGAACTGAGGATCCAAAGTTATTTAATCCAACTGATCTGAATGCTGAGCAATGGGCTAAGAACTTAAAAAAAGCCGGGATGAAGCTGGCAATACTTACTGCTAAGCATCACGATGGTTTCTGCTTATGGCCAAGTAAATTTACTGAACATAGTGTGAAAAACAGTCCATGGAAAAATGGAAAGGGAGATGTTGTAAAAGAATTTGTTGACGCTTGCAGAAAATATGATTTGAAAGTTGGTCTTTATCTTTCGCCGTGGGACCGCAATAATCCCGATTACGGTGATTCACCTAAGTACAATCAATATTTTCTTAATCAATTGACCGAGCTATTAACAAATTACGGCGAGATAAAAGAAGTGTGGTTCGATGGTGCATGCGGCGAAGGACCAAACGGTAAAAAACAGATATATGATTGGCAAGCGTACTACAGGTTAATAAGAAAGTTTCAACCCGGTGCAGTGATTTTTGGAATGAGTCCCGATTTACGCTGGGTTGGAACTGAAACAGGTTACGGTCGCGATACCGAATGGAGTGTTGTAGCTCTCAAATTAGATCCGGGTGACAAACAAAAAATTACAAGCGATAGAACTTCACTCGATGAAATTTACAAGCCGGGCGATATGACCGATTACGACCTCGGCAGCCGCGAAAAAATTAAAGAGTCCGATCTTCTCTTCTGGTATCCGGCAGAAACTGACGTATCAATTCGTCCGGGTTGGTTCTATCATTCCTCCCAGGATTCACTTGTTAAATCTGTCGATAAGCTTGTGGATATCTACTTTAATTCGGTTGGTAAGAACGGTGTTTTTCTGTTGAATATTCCTCCGGATAAACGCGGTTTGATTCATGATAACGATATAAAAAATCTGCAAGGATTAAAAAGAGTAATCGATAAAACATTTAAGAAGGACCTGTCGCAGAATTCGAAAGTAAAAGTAAATGACGATCAGAAAACGGTATCTAAAAAAACCATTTTTGCAAATGATAAATACTGGATTGCAAACGAAAGCAAAAATTCAAACTCGCTCGAATTTATTCTGCCGGAACAGGTAAGCTTTGATGTTGTTATGCTTCAGGAAGAGATAAGGGTCGGTCAGCGTATTGAAAAATTTCATCTTGAATACTGGAATGGAAATGAGTGGAAAAAATTTACAGAAGGAACAACAGTTGGATATAAAAGATTGCTTAGAGTTGATCCTGTAAAAACCAATCGAATCAGATTAACAATTGATGAATCGAGATTGAGTCCCACGTTGTCAAATTTCGGAATTTATAAATTGAGTAAGTAAATAGAATTAATAAATGTGGTGTAATATGAAAGTTCACTTAAAAATATTTATAGTTATTATACTTTATACATCAATTTTATCTGCTAAGGAATTTATTGTCAATTCACCCCAAAAGAAACTGCAATTAAAAGTTGATGTTGACAAAAGTATCAAGTATTCATTATTGAAGGATGGAAATATTTTAATCGAACCATCAGAAATCATGATGGAAATTGCTGATGGAGTTAAACTTGGTAGTAATCCAAAACTTGTTGGTAATAAAACAAAAATTGTAAATGAAATTCTGAACCCCGTAGTAAATCAGAAATTCGCTTCAATAAGTGATAATTACGAAGAGCTTACATTAACATTTGCAGGTAATTACAGAATTATTTTCCGTGTATATGACGATGCAATCGCATACAGATTCAGTACATCATTACCCGGTAAAATAAAAGTAATGAACGAGCAATCCGAATTTAATTTCGGTAAGGATTATCAGATTCTTTTTCCAGAAGAAAATAGCTTTATGTCCCACTCAGAACGGATCTATTCGCATATAAAATTAAGTGATGTAACTTCAAAAAAATTCTGTTCGCTCCCCGCACTTGTCGAACTTGATAACGGTGTAAATGCATTGATTACTGAATCCGATCTTGAAGATTACGCCGGAATGTATTTGACGGGTTCGGAAAAAAATCCTTTTCAGCTAAAGGGATTGTTCCCTTATTATCCCGCAAAAGATACTGTAAGAAGCGACCGCGATGTTTATGTAACACAACGTAAAGATTATCTTGCAGAAACAAATGGAACCAGAGATTTTCCGTGGAGAGTAATTGCCATTTCGGAAAAAGACGGAGATTTGATTGAAAATACAATTGTCTATAAACTCGCAAAACCTTCCGATAAAAATTTTGATTTCAGCTGGATTAAACCGGGCAAAGTTGCATGGGACTGGTGGAATTTTCTTAATGTTTACGATGTCGATTTCAAGGCCGGTGTTAACAACAACACATATAAATATTATATTGATTTTGCATCAAAGTATGGAATTGAATATATAATCCTTGATGAGGGCTGGTATAAAATCGGAAACTTGCTTCAGGAAAGTCCGGATATTAATGTTGAAGAACTTGTCGCATACGGCAATCAAAAAAATGTTGGAATTATTTTATGGACATGTTGGAAAACTTTAGATGATCAGTTTGATGAAGCGATGGAACAGTTTACAAAATGGGGAATCAAAGGAATAAAAGTTGACTTCATGCAGCGTGATGATCAGTGGATGGTTAATTACTATTATAAAGTTGCCGAAGTAGCTGCTAAACGAAAACTGCTTGTCGATTTTCATGGTGCATATAAACCGACCGGACTCTATAGAACTTTTCCAAACGTAATTACAAGTGAGGGTGTGCTTGGTCTCGAGCATAGCAAGTGGAGTGAAAATGCTAATCCGGTTATGGCGGTTACACTACCTTTCATTCGTATGTTTGCCGGACCAATGGATTACACACCGGGTGCAATGATCAATGCAACCAAGCAATCGTTCAAACCGGTTTTCACTGTTCCGATGAGTCAGGGAACGCGTGCTCATCAGCTTGCGATGTATGTTGTGTTCGAAAGTCCGCTGCAGATGCTTTCAGATAATCCTACTCATTATTACAAAGAACCGGAGTGCATGGAGTTTCTCTCTAAAGTTCCAACAGTTTGGGATGATACAAAAGTTCTTGATGCAAAAATTGGAGAGTATATTTTGATCTCACGTAGAAACAGCAATAAATGGTACATCGGTGCAATGACGAATTGGACAGCAAGGGATTTAACTATTGATTTTTCATTTCTTCCTGAAGGAGATTATAAAATAAAAATCTGGAAGGATGGGATTAATGCAGATCGTAATGCGAATGATTTTAAATTATTGTTTGAAACGGTAAGCAATAAAACAAAAATGAACATTCATCTGGCTCCGGGAGGCGGATGGGCTGCAATTATTGAAAAATAATTTCTGCAAATAATAATTGGTGAATATTGCATAATATTCTTGAAGATTATCAGATATTGTAATTGCGTATTGGACAAATTTCTTCAATTGATAGTTGTGAAATATTTGTTTAGTTTTTCATGTGACTGATGATTCTGTATTCGAATTAATGATTATCTGATTTGATTAGTAATAAGAAATGTTTTGGTAGAGTTGGTTATGAAAACGGCAATTGCAATTATTTTTATACTCCTTTCTCTCCCTTTTCAATCATCAAAACCCAGGATAGATATAATCAAAATAGATGGTGCAATTAATCCCGTTGTAACGGATTTTATACATGACGCCATCGAATCTGCAAATAAAGAAGATGCAGAATGTTTAATAATTCAATTAAACACACCAGGGGGACTTTTAAAATCTACAAGAATAATTGTAAGCGATATTTTATCATCCGGAATTCCGATTGTGGTTTATGTTTATCCTTCCGGTGCGCAAGCTGCTTCTGCCGGAGTCTTTATAACAATTGCAGCTAATATTGCTGTAATGGCACCCGGAACAAACATTGGCGCGGCACATCCGGTTATGATGAATGAGGGGGGTCAATCAAATCAAAAAGATAGTGTTGATATTATGATGGAGAAAGCAACAAATGATGCTGCTGCATTTATTAGAAGTATTGCAGAAAAACGAAATAAAAATATTGAGTGGGCTGAAAAAGCAGTTAGAAAAAGTTTATCATTATCCGAAACCGAAGCGGTAAAAGAAAACATTGCTGATTTTGTTGCAAAGAATCTTGATAGTCTTCTTACTAAACTTAATGGACGCAAAGTTGAAACTGCTGATGGAGTTAAAATAATAAATTCTAAAAATGCTGAACTGAATTTTGTAGAGATGAACCCGGTTCAGAAAATACTAGATATTATCAGCGATCCTAATATTGCATATATACTTATGATGATTGGTATTTACGGTTTGATTTTTGAATTAAGTAATCCCGGTTCAATATTGCCGGGTATTGTTGGAGTTATTTCTCTTGTACTTGCATTCTATTCGCTTCATACATTACCTATTAATTATGCGGGTTTAGGATTAATAATATTTGCAGTAGTTCTTTTTATTGCGGAGATAAAAGTTGTTAGTCATGGTTTGCTTGCTGCTGGCGGAATAATTTCATTTTTAATCGGATCATTGATGCTTATCAATACAGATATTTCATATGAGTTTGTTCACTTATCCTTGAGTGTCATAATCACTTCAACAATTCTAACTGCTCTCTTTTTTATTTTCGCAGTAGGAAAAGGAATCGCTGCCCAACGTAAAAAACCTTCCACGGGTAAAGAAGGATTAATTGGAGAAATTGGTGTAGCCTTATCAAATTCCAGTATTAATATGAGCGGACTGGTTATGATTCATGGTGAAATCTGGGAGAGTGAATCTGAAACAGAAATACAAAAAGGTGATAAAATAAAAGTATCGGGAATAAAAGATTTGAAACTTATTGTTCAGAAAAAAACATAACACGGATGATTGATGTTTTTTAATGAGAGAATAAAAATTTTGTAGGGAGAAAATAATATGAGACCGGAAAGCTTAGCTACTTTATTCATTATAATCTTTTTTGTTATAATAATTCTTGCCAGCGCAATTAGAATTTTGCGGGAGTATGAAAGAGGGGTAATTTTCCGCTTAGGTAGATTAATACCAACAAAAGGACCCGGCTTAATATTTCTTATTCCAATTGTAGATAGAATTGTTCGCGTAAGTTTGCGCGTTGTAGCAATGGAAGTTCCTTCACAGGATGTAATAACACGGGATAACGTTTCAATTAAAGTAAGTGCAGTTATTTATTTCCGTGTTATCGAAGCAGAAAAAGCCATTGTTGAAGTGGAAAATTTCCTCTTTGCAACCTCTCAACTTGCCCAGACAACATTAAGAAGCATGCTCGGGCAATCGGAATTGGATGAACTGTTATCTGAGCGTGAAAAGATCAATAAGCGTTTGCAGGAAACTATTGATACCCATACTGCACCGTGGGGAATTAAAGTTTCTCTTGTAGAAGTAAAGAATGTTGATTTACCGATAGAGATGCAGAGGGCAATTGCCCGTCAGGCTGAAGCCGAAAGAGCTCGTAGAGCAAAAGTTATCCATGCCGAAGGTGAATATCAGGCATCGCAACGTCTCTCGGATGCTGCAAAAATTATCAGTTCATCACCGGCTGCATTACAGCTCAGATTTTTACAAACTCTAACTGAAGTTGCGGCAGAGAAAAATTCAACAACAATTTTCCCGGTTCCAATAGATCTATTCAAACCGTTCTTCGAGTTGATGGAAAAAGTGAAAGGCGAGAAATGATCTAACAGATTATCGATAAAACAATTTCAGCCGCCTCTATTAATTAAAGAATCGAATAAGGGGCGGCTGAATAATTTTTCTACCTTGGCCAGAGCCAGCCGAAAACACCGGCAGTAAATAATGCGAAGATTAATCCGTCTATAGTTGATGTTAAAGTTGTTCTTAGTGAGCGGTGATACCAGATATACATCGGCCAGTAAGCGAATGAATAACCCATAAATGCCGATGCTCCGACAAATCTGAATACCTGTAAATAATGTGCATCAGGCGGCAGGGCACGGCTTGCAATATATGCTGCAAATAAACCGACTACAAGAGAATAGACAAACCACAAAATGAAATATCTCCCCATTCCACGCACACCGTTTGGTAGAACAGTTAGAATCATCACCGGACCTTTATTCAATTTTTCTTTGTACTCAGGTGATTTCATTTCCTGTGAACTTGAAACGCGCGGCATCATATATTCGCCGGGAGTAATATTGAATGGGCGGAGAGTATCCATTACTTTATCCTGATCAGGGACTTGCGGATATTCTCCTTTGTGCCATGGAAGTACCATGTGAATGAATGAGCTTACAATAAATACAACAACTGCCGAAACAACTATAGGAAGTAACAAGGACGATAGTTCTGTCATAACTTTCTCCTTTACACCGGTTTGTTAACCGGAAATGTTTAGTAATATAAATTATTTACTGTAAACGGAAGTGCGTGCAACTTAATGAATAAATGGATAGTCCTCAATAAAAATTTTTGTTATTGAGGACAGTTCTGTTCTGTTTTGATAAGCTTGCTAATATCAAATCCCTTGGCTGATGCTTTTTGTAAAAGCAAATTGTAAATCTGTTCGTCCATCTTTGGAGTTCGGGAAAGAATCCACATATATTTTCTGCTTGGTGTTCCAACAACAGCATACTTATAATTTTCCTTATCGAGTTCAATTACCCAGTAATCACCGCGGAAAGGCCAGAAGAATTGAACGCGCAGTTTTGCGTTATTGCTTCCTTCAACTACAAATGCTTTGCCATTTGCATCATCAAGTTCGCCTTCTTTCATACATTTGTTAATTACGCGTAATGTGGTTGAATCAATTATTTCGTATTCTGCTGTTGTGCAGGAACAACCTTCCTGCTGACTGAAAGGTAATCTTGCAATTTCATACCACTTGCCGATGTAGCGGTTGATATCAACTTTATCAACAACATCAAGCGGGGGATAATTGGCAGATGAACATCCGAAGAATGTAAGAATGATTGGAAAGGCGGCTTTAAATACATTTTTCATAAAGACCTTTTTAATTGAGAATTGAGAATGGAATATTGAGAAATTAATTCTCTCCATTCTCAACTCAGAATTCTCAATTATTCATTAGTCGTAATAAGGAATTAACTCGCTTCCCATAAATTTAAGTACTGCAGTAATAACACCAAGATCATCAAGATAACCTACTAATGGTGCAAGATCAGGAACCGCATCAATTGGACTTATGAAATAAATTAACGCACCAATAACAATCGACTTCCTGTACCACGGAACATATTTATCGCGCATATATTTATAGAGAGCTTTTACATCTCTTGCAAAATTTATTTTCTTACCAACACGTTCTAATTTTTCCCAGAGTCCTTCTTCAACTTCCTGAACACCCTTTTCAACTCTGGAAGGTGAATCATATTTAAGATCTAGATCATCAAGTTCGTAATTCATATTCTATCCTTTAATTTTTTTTGTATTCATCAAACCAGCTGAAAACTGTATTCCACCAGAGCCGCGAATTCTGGGGCTTGGTTACAAAGTGAGATTCATCAGGGAAGTATAAGAACTTGCTAGGAACTTCTTTGCGTTGTAATGAAGAGAATAATTCCATCGCCTGTCCTTCAGGTACTCTGAAATCAAATCCGCCGTGGATTACAAGTGTTGGTGTTTTGAAATTATCGGCTTTACGGTGAGGCGACCATCTTTCGTACATCGCTCTGTTTTCCCATGGGGTTCCTTGGAATTCCCATTCAGGGAACCAGAGTTCTTCTGTTGTTCCCCACATACTTTCTAAATTGAATACTCCGGCATGAGAAACAAGTGCATTAAATCTATCAGTGTTTCCCAAAATCCAGTTGATCATGTAACCGCCATATGAAGCGCCGGCTGCAAATGTGTTTTTCGGATCGATGAATTTGTAATTCTTTAATGCGTAATCGTATGCATTCATTAAATCGATATAAACTTTTCCGCCCCAATCGCCTGAAATTTCATCTGTGAATTTTTGCCCATATCCAGTTGATCCACGTGGGTTGGGCGCAACAACCACATATCCTTTTGATGCAAACAGTTGTGAATTCCATCTATAGTGAAATTCGTCGTTCCAGTGACCTTGTGGACCTCCGTGAATCAAAAACATTAACGGATATTTTTTATTCGGATCGAAGAAAGGAGGTTTAATAATTATCGATTGAACTTTAGCACCTTCGGCACCTTCGCTCCAGAAAGAATCGAATTCACCAAACTGAATCTGGCTCAATAAATCTTTATTTAGAAATGTTATTTGTTCGATACCGCCGCCATTAGTTTTTAATGAAAAGATTTCATAAGGCATATTATTCCGCTGACGTTTGAAATATATTAGCTGACCATCAGAAGTGATATTCATATCGTTGTTCGTTCCTTCTTTGAGGAATAACAGGTTGTCACCGGTTGCAACATCAAAACGGTAAATTGAATTATAAATCAGATTGGCTGCATCATAATAAATATATTTTCCATCGGGCGACCATACTATTTGACCAACGGAAATATCAAGTTTCTCTGTAAGATTTCTAAGTTCTCCGTTGCTTCTACTGTAAAGCATTAGCGAGTATTTATCGGCTTCAAATCCGGCGCGTGCCATAGAACGGAATGCAATATATCTTCCATCGGGTGAGTAAACCGGTTGATTATCATTCCCGGGACTCTTCGAAATTTTCTTAATTGGTGTTACGGTTTCCTTTTTTATATTGGCAACATTGATGATATATACTTCGTTGTTTGTGCTTGTTGCAAGAACCTTATCCGGGTTCATTACAAATGCTATCTCCTTACCATCGGGTGAGAATGTATAATCCTGACTGCTTCCTAAATCAACAGGAGGGCAATCGGATTTACTGCCTAACATTAAGTCGAAGTATTCTTTTGATTGAAGATCATACATAAACAAATGGCTTCTTTTATCACCACGCCAGTCGTTAAATGTGCGGTACATAAGTTCGGTAAATATTTTTGCTTTTACTTTACTTTCTGCTTCTGCTTTATCTTTTTCTTCATTGCATTCCTGTGTTGTGCAATCAGGGTAAACAGATGAAACGAATAAAATTTTCTTGCCGTCTTTTGCCCAGAATACACCTGATGCACCGGAATAAATATTGGTAAGCTGAAGATCGTTCTTACCTTCCAAGTCACATGTCCAGATTTGTCCTTTCATCTGGTATGATATTGATTTACCATCCTGTAAAAATTTTGGCGAGCTTTCATTTGCATCTGAATTTTTTAACGGGCGTAAATTTTTACCGTTGGAATCTATTAACCATATATCGGAGTTACCCTTGTTGGCATCCATATCAAAAGTGGTTACTACAAATGCAATTGTTTTACCGTCGGGAGATACATCATACGCGCCGATTCTTTTCATCTTCCACAAATCTTCTACTGTAAGAGCTCTCTTCTGCGGGTAAATAGAAATTGCTGAAATAATTATTAGAAAAAACGAAAGGAATTTTTTCATTGGAATCCTCAGATGGTTTTTATTCTGGTTCAAAATTATGAAAAGTGGAGGGGAAATTAAATAGCAAGAGGATCAATTCGTATAGTATTCCTATCTATTTAGGTTGCAAAATCAAATCATTTTTAGTTAAGTGATAAATCCTTGCCGGATTCTTTATCCAACAGCCAGATCAATTCACCATTAATAGGATTTATGTATGAAGCGGGAAGCTTATCAAAACCACTCTTTCTTTTAATTATTGTATCGACAATTTTACTTTTGCTGTTTCCTGTAATTAAAAAGATAACTTTTCTTGAATTGTTTATAACCTTTCCGGTTAGCGTAATTCTCTTTTGCCGTGATACTGGATGTTCCGTTACTTCACAAATAGTTTCTTTATTGATCAATTCTAAATTGTCCGAAAAAATTGATGCAGTATGTCCATCTTCACCTAAACCGAGCATAACCAAATCGAACAAAGGGAAATTATTAACCGATGGAACATTTTGTAAGATTATCCCGGAATATCTTTCTGCTTCCGATTCCGGTTCACGTTCCCCCTCAATTCTAAAAATATTTTTCTCCGGTATTACGATTTTGCTGAAAAGATGTTTGTTTGTTATTAAATAATTGCTATCGGGATGATCCGGAGGAACACATCTTTCATCTCCCCAGAAGAAACGGATTTTATTCCACTCAATTTCTGTTTTGCAATTGTTGGATAAAAAATTGAAAACTACCTTTGGCGTTGAGCCGCCGGAAAGAACCAGATTAAAAAGGTTAGCAGAATTGCTTACATCCTCTTTAAGTATTTTTGCAAAGCGAGATGCAAGCTCTTCTACATCTGCTGATATAATTATTTTAGAGTTCACAATAGACTCCGTCATCAGCAAGATTTTTACAAGGGTATCGCCAGCTCATATTTTCTCCCTCAATCAATTTATCGGCGTGTTCGGGACCCCAGGTTCCGGCTGAATATCCGTAGAGAGGAATTTTTTTATTGTTTTTCCATTCATTTATTACCGGCATTAAAAATTTCCAGGCAGCCATTACTTCTTCAATCCGGGCAAACAATGTTGTATCGCCCTTCATCGAATCGTAAATTAACCGTTCGTAAGCAGGTGGAATTCTATCGACCGATAAATCTGAATAGTGAAAATCCATATTTACTGTCTGTACTTCGAATCCTGTCCCCGGAATTTTCATCCCGAATTTAAGGAGGATCCCTTCATCAGGTTGAATACGTAATACTAACTGGTTGCAAGAATTTATTTCCCTATCCTTACTGAACAGGAAGTGAGGAGTTTTTTTAAAGTGAATTACCACTTCATTTACGGTAGTCGGTAACCGTTTTCCGCTTCTTATATAAAATGGAATTCCGCCCCACCGCCAGTTATCGATGTAAAATTTTAAAGCTGCATATGTTTCTACCGTTGAACCGGGATCAACATTTTTTTCATCTCTGTATCCCGCTATTTGTTTCCCTTTTATTCGTGAAGCAAGATACTGTCCGCGTATAGTTACTTTTCCAACCTCTTCTTCTTTTATTGGTCTTAATGATTGAAATACTTTTAATATCTCGTTCCGGATAGCTGATGGATCGAGAGAAGATGGAGGTTCCATTGCTATTAACCCTACTATCTGGAGAAGGTGATTTTGAATCATGTCTCTAAACGCACCGGTAGATTCATAATAAATACCCCGATCTTCAATACCAATACTTTCTGCAGATGTTACTTCAACATGATGAATATAATTTCTATTCCAGAGCGGTTCAAAGATTCCATTAGAAAATCTTGTTACCAGTAGATTCTGAACAGTTTCCTTTCCAAGATAATGATCGATCCTGTAAATCTGATCGTCATCCCAGGATTTGATCAATTCACTTTCTAACTTTTGTGCGGAATTGTAATCGTGTCCGAATGGTTTTTCAATTATCAATCTTACCCATCCGTCTTTCTTATTGTTCAAATCATGTGCGGCTAAATTTTTTGGTATAATTGAATAAAGATCAGGAGGAGTGGATAAATAAAAAATTGTATTCGCCTTAATTTTTAATTCTGTCCTTAACCCTTGTAACTTATTCTTTAATAAACCGAAGTCATCCTGAATTGTGCTATCCATTGATAAATAAAAAATTTTTTGAAGAAATTTTTCAATCCCGGTAAGATCTTTTATCTGGCTGAATTGATTTAATGATGTTTCCATTTTTTCACGGAAGGTTGAATCATTCATCTTGCTTCTTGAAACACCAAGGAGAGCAAAATTATCCGGTAGAAGATTTTGAACATATAACGCATAAATAGCCGGAACGAGTTTGCGTTTAGTTAAATCGCCCGAAGCTCCAAATATTACGAATATATGGGAATCCGGTTTGTTCATAAAAAGTCCTTTTCTTTAAGTTCAGGGAAATTCAGCCCCTTCAATATAAAAATGATTTACAAAACAATTTTGTTCAATAAGAGGAGGGCTTTTAATGTTCAGATTGCTGAAAATCCTGTTAAATCAATCCTTGATAACCCTTAACAATTTGCCTAATTTTGACAACAT
>JBBIHP010000067.1:0-16823 GCA_037446915.1 Ignavibacteria bacterium | reverse complement strand
CCAGGAAAAAATTAATATACTTAATGAAATTAGCGACTTAATACTAACTCAGAAAGAAGAAGTAAGAAACCGAGGATACCTTGCATGGGAACGGGAAACTTTCAATAACGAGATTGGTAGAATCGAAAAAATTTTACAAAGTGTTAATCCAATTCTTAAATCAGATTTTAGTCAGGAATCTATAAGTGAATATTATACTTTCGGCAGACACTTTATAAAGGTCTTTAATTCGGTTCTTAATTCGTATGTTAATAAAAAATTAGAAAAGGGCTACATTGATTTTGAAGATATACTCCTGCTAACACAAAAAATTATTCAACTCGATGATGTTAAAGAATTTTTGCGGGACAAATTCAAATATATAATGATTGATGAATACCAGGATACGAATGAAATCCAATACCAAATATTTATGCCAATTCTAGATCAATTAAGAGAAGGGAATTTATTTGTAGTTGGCGATGAGAAACAAAGCATTTATAAGTTTAGAGATGCCGAGCTGGAGATATTCAATAAAACAAAGAACGAAATAGAAAAACTTGATGACCGGGGAAAACTTCTTCTGCTTCCCCATAGCTTCAGGATGGCACCGCAACTTGTTCTATTTACCAATAAATTATTTAATGAATTATTCAAAGAACCGGAACCGGTATTAAATGAAGTAAGTTATAGCGAGCTTATCTGTGCAAAAAGTGAAAATGAAATTAGTTCTGTAGAGTTTCTGCTGACCGATGAAGAGGGGGAATTTACTGAAGCAGAAATTGTCGCATCGAAAGTAGCTGAACTTGTAACTTCAAAGAAAGTGGAATTAAGCGAAATTGCTGTTCTTTGCAGAAAACGTTCTATGTTTACTGAAATTGAAAATGCGTTTGTAAAGAACAACATTCCATATAATGTTCTTGGCGGAAAAGGATTTTATCAAAAACAATCCGTTAGTGATATCTATAACTACCTTAGTTTCCTTATAAATAATGATGATGACGCAGCTTTAATTGGAATTTTACGTTCTCCGTTCTATAATATAGCTGATCCGTTGTTGTTCGAAATTTCTTTGGAAGATGGAAGTAATTTCTTCTCGAAATTAAAAAGTTATGCTTTAAAAAATGATGATATAATGAAAGTTGTTGACTCTTTAAATGAACATCAACAATTATTATTAAGTACGGAAGTATTCACGCTAATTAGAAAAATTCTTTCCGATAGAGCTTACTGGTCGGTTATAAGTTCAAAGAAAAATTCCGATCAGGAAATTGCAAACCTTAAGAAACTTCTTGCTATTTCCCGCGAGTATTATAAAAAGAGTTTTAAAAATCTGTACGATTTTACTGTTTATCTAAGAGATGCCATTGAATCGGTAGAGGACGAAGGTCAGGCACAAATTTCCAGAGAAACTAATACTGTCAAACTGCTAACAATACATCAGGCGAAAGGACTCGAATTCAAAGCTGTATTTCTTTACGGTTGCAACGAATCTGCACGTGATGATGCGATTAAATCAAGATCGATGGGAATTGACAAAGAATTTGGATTTCCTGTTAAAGTATTTCTTAATGAAAATTATTTTAATGGTCCTGTTACTTCTTATATTGTTGCATTCTATAATTATCTTCATCATCAAAAGAATGTTGCCGAGATAAAAAGATTACTGTATGTGGCAGTAACACGTGCAATGAATTATTTGTTTATATCAGCGACACAAAAAAATAATAATGCCTCCAAAGATTCTTTCTTAAGTTTTTTGCAGAATGGACTTAACACCGACTTTAACACCGATAAAATTAATTTATCCGGCAATGTAGAGTTTATGAGTAAGAGAGATGAACAATTTATCTTTGATAAAAAGCCGGTCCAATCAGAAATTATAATTACTAAAAAGCTGGAAGGAACTAATTCACTTCTTAAGTCCGAAGAAAAACAGAGCGCTGATAAAATTTATCTATTAAATAAAATAATTGATTATCCTAAAAAGGAAATAATCTCCGCTACCAAAGTATCGATGTTTTATCAATGCCCGGTTAAATACGAACTGACTTATGAGCTTGGTTTCCCAACAATCTTTAATGTAATTAAGCGTTTTTCTAATGAGAAGTATGATTTTAATAATATAGAAGACGAAGAGTTAAAATCCCATGCAAATATTAAAGGGAAAATTGTGCATGCGGTGCTGAAAGAAAATCCTGATTTATCGGAAATAGATAAACTTGTGGATAATTTATTAGCAGCAGAAAAAATAAATGAGCAGACAACTCTTGTTCAATTAAAAGAAAATATTAAAAATGAATTGACAGAATTTTGCGGATCGGAATTCTACAAAAGCTTAAGTAAGTACAAAGAATTCCATAATGAATATGAAATCTATACAGAAGAAGGAGAGAATTACCTTTACGGCATAATTGATAAATTTGTTGTTGAAAAAAATAAATTGATAATTATCGATTATAAAACCGATGACATTGAATTTAGCGCAATAAACAAAAGAGCTGTAGATTATTTTCAGCAATTAACTTTCTATGCTTATGTGTTATCCAGGTATTTTAAATCTTACGACAAATATGAATTATTAATTGTCTTTACAAAATACCCCGATAATGTTGCCACGAAAAATATAACAGCAAGTGAGCTTGCTAAATTTAAGGAGCAACTAAATAAAGCCGTAAATAATATTCAGAACGGAATATTTATTCCTAATTACAATCATTGTTCGTCGTGCCATTTCACAATTGAAGGGAACAAATGTATAAAGCAGCAAAAAATCTCAAAATAGATTTGCTTAACAAACCAAAATCTTTGTTTCTCAAGGGACTGTTTCTATTTATTGTATTATTACTAAGTTCAAAATGTACCACTGTAATCAATGTCCCGCTGTATGAGTATCCCGCCGATTGGAAAGATGAATTAGTAAGAGCAAAAACTATAAATGATTATTCGAGACATCTGACCGGTAAAAAAATATTTCTGGATCCGGGTCATGGCGGTGAAGATAGAAAGAATACAAGCCGTTCAGGTAAAATAGTTGAAGCAGATGTGAACCTTAAAGTAGCGTTATATCTAAAGGAGTATTTAGTAAAAGCCGGTGCCGAGGTTTATTTATCCCGGGCAATTGATGAAACCGTGCCCCTTGCATTACGATCAGAAATTGCCAATGCAAGTGGAGCGGACTTATTTATAAGTATTCATCATAACGCTCCCTCAAAAGCTGAGGATGATTACACTAATTATACTTCCACTTATTATCATGCTAAAGAAACGGATTATGAATACGAACCATCCGAAAGAGACATTGCCCGTTATATTCAAAGAGACCTTTCATATGTAATGAGAAATCCCGGCGGACTCGGTTCATTTGACGGGACATATTCCGATTACAATATTTATCCGGGTGAAGGATTCTCAGTTTTGCGTAAAACTAATATTCCAGCAGTTCTTGTTGAATGCGGTTTCCATACAAGCCGGTTTGAAGAATTGCGTCTTAATGACGAGACTTTCAATCAGATTCAGGCATGGGGAATTTTTAGGGGGATTGCAAAATATTTTCGTTCCGGTATTCCGGTCATTCAATTTATTTCAGATAGTACAAAGATTAATGGAAACAGATATCAACTTACTTTTGCATTATCCGATTCAAGCGGTATTAATCCTAAATCAATTTCTGTTTTCATAAATAAACAGGAAGTAAACTATGAATATGATAGTAAATCAGGACTGCTTAAAATCGAGGTAGAAAATATTTTCCAAACAGAAAATGTAATAAGGATTATTTGCGCAAATAAGAACGGGAATCATTCGCTTCCATTTCATTTCAAAATAAATTTAAATGACTCCCGGATTATTACTTTAGAAAAAATCAATTAGTTGTTGCTTCTCTCTTTTTATCAATTCTTTCAGTAACGTACTTATAAACAAAAAGTGCAATTGCAGCAGTAAGTCCTATCGCCAAAAAGTAAAACCAGATTAAATGTGCATCGGAATAGTAAGCTGCTCTTTCAACTTCTGTTAATCCAACCGGTAATGTTTTTGGATCCGGGCAATATTTATCGAGTAAAAATCCAGACATAATGAATCCGGAAAGTGCAGAGAAGAACGAATGCAAATGACTAAATCCCAGATAGACTCCTTCTTCACCTTTGGGAGCTTGAAAAGAAAAATATTCTAAGAAACGTGGTGAAATAAAACACTCAGCCAATCCTTGAATTCCAATCCCGATTATCATCATAACAGTTAATGGATGAAGCGAGAACCAACCGAGTATTGATACAGAATTTCCTGTTATGCTTTCTAAGGTTTGACTTCCCGCCATTGCAAGAGCAGAAAATGGCATTAACAACATTCCAACCAGCATTGATGTTACTGCTTTTTTATTCTTCATTAATTGAGTAATTAATACAACAAACAATACAACAACCAAGGGATTAACATTTGCGAGCCATTCAGGACGTGCTTCTTCACCAAGTAGGCGAATTACATATTTGGGCATCGTTGCATAAAGTTGATGTTGTATTACCCAAAAACCAGTTACAATAAGAATTAAAATTATTAATCGTGGTGTTGAAAAGATTTTTTTTAGTGATGTTAAAACATCATTAATGGTTTTACTTTTATGTCCGGCATCCACCTGCTTAAAGAAAAAGATTGCAAATAGTAATGCCAGAAAAGACATTCCGGAAGAAAAAAAGTTTACGTATTCCAGACCGAGTCCCTGGCGTATAAACGGTACAAATGTTTTACCGCTGAATGAACCGATATTAACCACCCAGTAAAAAAGCGCGTAACCTCTTGCACGGTTGTCTTCATTGGTTGTTTTTGCAACTGTGCCGGTAATAAGCGGCTTAATAAAAGACCCTCCAACCATTGCAATAAAAAGAAATAATATAACCAGTAATTTTGAATGCCATACACCAAGTAAAAAATATCCTATCGTTAATAACGAGAAGGCAACTATCAATCCATTCTTAAATCCTATCTTATCGCTTATTGCGCCTACAAATGGCGGGAGGAAATAGAGACAAGCAAAAAATATTCCCGCTACAATTCCTGTCTCTTTATCATTAAAACCGACAATGTCAGTAAGATAAAGAGTAAGAACAATAAAAAATCCATAGTAAGCAGCACGTTCAAATAATTCCATTAAATTGGCAAGCCAGAAATCCTTAGGAAATTTCCATGATTGTTTTATTGCTGCAGAAGTTTCAATAGAAGTCATAAGAGTTCCGTTTATTATAAAAAGTTTGCGCAAATTATAAAAATTACTTTATACAAAAAACTTTATTGATATTTTTTGTATGTTTGCACCGTTTCGGATTAATCAAGTTATTTGTTGAATTTTAATTGAGGACAAAAATGAAAATCTATTCAAAGAAAGATTTGAACAATTATTCACTATCGCTTACATACGATGATATTAGTTTAATCCCCCTTGAAATTTCTCAGGTTAAAACAAGAAATGAAGTTAATACAAAATCTTTCTTTATTGGCGAGGAACTTACTGTACCGGTAATCTCAAGTCCTATGGATACAGTAACCGGACTCGAAATGGCAAAAGAATTAACAAATCTGGGTTGTATTGGTATCCTCAATAGATTCAATTCATCTCTCAGTGATCTTATAACCAATGAAAAAAACCTGGAGGGAATAAAAGCAGTATCAGTTAGTTTGACAGCGGAAGAGAGTCTAATAGAAAATCTTGCAGAAAAAAATATGATTATATGTATTGATACAGCAAATGCAAATAATGCCTATGTATTAAAAAAATGTGAAGAGCTTAAAACCAAATACAAAGTAAAAGTAATTGTTGGTAATGTTGCTCACGGATCCACATTAAAGCAACTTGTAGATGCCGGTGCAGATGCAGTTAGAATCGGTATTGGAGGCGGAAGCGTTTGTACTACATCTGTTCAAACCGGAATTGGAATAGGTCAGGTGTCATCTCTACTTAATGTTTACTTTACAAAACTGGAAAACAAACTCGATATTGCGTTGATTGCAGATGGAGGAATTAAAAGCCCGGGTGATGTTGCTAAAGCACTTGCGTGCGGCGCCGATGTAGTTATGCTTGGTAGAATGTTAGCAGGAACAAAAGAAACACCGGGTGAAGTAATTAAATACAACGACCAGCTCTGGAAAAAGTACCGCGGTTCTGCTTCATTTGGCGTTAAAATGAAAAATGAGTTTATTGAAGGTGAAGAAACTCTCGTCCCTTATAAGGGTGCAGTTAAAAATGTTATTAATGGAATTTCTGACGGGCTTAGAAGTGCAATGAGTTATTTGAATTGTAATTCACTTAGCGATTTGCAGAATCTTAATAGCTTCGCTGTATTAAGTACCAGTTCATACCTGGAAAGACTACCAAGAAAATAATATAGTCCGGTTAAGTCTTGTTTCCAGCATATATTTATTTAGTAGCATTGTTAACCAGGTAATTAATATTGAGGTTTTGTCGGTTCATATTTTACTTTCTTACTAATCCAAATTGAGCTCAAGGTGTAAATGATTTTTTACTTAACAGATTTGCAATTCCATTTTTAGGAGCTTATATTGGGGGCGTTAAATAGGGTCTAATATATGGAACAGATAAAAATAAGCTTGAAAAAGGAACAAATAGAATTTATTAATCATCATTCGAGATTTGGTTTCAAAGATAAAAGCTCACTAATTCGTAAAGCTGTCGATATATTTAAGGAGAATATTGAAACAGAGAGTTTAAAATCTTCTGCCAAAATTCTTGCTGAAATTTATTCAGAAGAAGGTACAATAAAAGAATGGATTAATGATTCTACTAAGAATTGGCCTGATGATAATTAAAAAAGGAATGATTCTGGATATTAATCTTGAACCAACAAAAGGTTCTGAAACTGGGAAAATTAGACCTTGTGTTGTTGTGACCAATAATTTTTATAATGAAGTTGTACCGATTATTCAGGTAGTTCCAATTACCTCATGGAGTGAAAAAAAAGCATTAGTAAAAAGTAATGTCGAAATAGAACCTTCAGAAGAAAACGGTTTAACAAAAAAATCTATTGCCGATTGTCTTCAATCCCGGCCAATCGATTATCAAGAAAGACTGGTTAGGATTAGAGGAACTATTTCGGAAAATGAATTACATAAAATTGATAATGCATTATTAACAGTTTTTGGAATTAAAGGTTAGTAGAATCTATAAAAACTTCTTAATACCAAATTAACAATCCCTAATCCAATCTCTTGAAGATTATCTATTACTCTTATTTGAAAACTGCGGTGCATATCTCTATATTTGTCCCACATTTTTAAGATAAATTGTAAAGAAATCCTCTTTGAATAATATAAAAATCACACAACTGCCCAGCGGCATAAAAATAATAACCGAAAAGATCACACAGGTTAAATCATTTTCTCTTGGCTTCTGGTTTAACGTCGGTTCCCGGGATGAAAATGAAACCAATAACGGAATCAGTCATTTTCTTGAACATATGTTTTTCAAAGGGACAAAAAAGCGATCCGCAAAAAAAATCGCTGAAGATATTGAATCATTAGGCGGTTATCTAAATGCATTCACATCGAAAGAACATACTTGCTTTTACGGAAGAGGTCTTGCTCAGCATATTGAACAGACTTTTGAAGTATTAGCAGATATGATTCAGCATTCTGTTTTTGATCCTGTCGAAATTGAAAAGGAATCCAGAGTTGTAATTGATGAATTGTACGATATTGAAGACTCTCCTGATGAACTTATATTCGACAAATTTGAAAGCAATGTTTTTGCCGGTAACACAGTTGGAATGCCGATAATCGGTACTGAGAAAAATTTGCGTTCCTTTACTCATAAGGATTTAAAAGGATTTGTAAAAGATAATTATACATTCGAAAATTTTTATATAGTTGCATCAGGCAATGTAAGCCATAATCATTTACTTAAGCTTGCTGAGAAATATATTACCAAAGAAATGAAATCGAAACGTGAAAATAAAAGTGAATTGAAGTTACTTCCTGCATCTGATCTTTTTGTAGAAAAAGAAACTCAACAAGTTCATTATATAATCGGTCGCCCGACTTATGGAACAAAAGATAAAAAGAGAATTGCAGTTAATATATTATCACAAATATTAGGTGAAGGAAGCAGCTCAAGATTATTTCAAAAAATCCGCGAAGAAAATGGAATAGCTTACCAGATCAATTCTTTTTTAAATTCTTTTTATGATATTTCAACATTTGGTGTCTATCTTTCTACAAATGAAAATTCCGTTTATAAAGCTCAAAGTCTTATATTTGAAGAGATAGAAAAAATAAAAAGTAAAAAAGTAAGTGAAAAGGAGCTTAACCGGGCTAAAGAATATTTGATTGGGAACATGCTACTTAGTCTCGAAAGTACTACTAATAGAATGCTAAGAATTGCCCAGTCGATGATTTATTTTAACAGGGTTAAGTCGGTCGAGGAGACTATTAGAAAAATTCATACAGTAACCTCACAGGAAATTAGAGAAATATCTAACGAGATTTTCGATAGATCAGGTAAAATTGAAAATGGTACTCTCACAAGAGTAATTTTATCACCAAAAAATTTATTGCTTCAACTTGTCGCGTAAAAAAGGGAAGAGAAATGCCATACTTAACAATTGATGATAAACAAGTAGAATTCAAACAAGGTCAAACAATAATTGAAGCTGCGGTAGCGGCTGATATTGATATACCTCATTTCTGCTGGCATCCAAAACTATCCATTTCCGGTAATTGCCGTGTTTGTTTGGTAGAAGTTGAAAAGATGCCTAAGCTTGTTATTGCATGTTCAACTCTTGCTGCAGAAGGAATGGTTGTTCATTCTAAATCTCAAAAGACTCTTGAAGCTCGTAATGCTGTTATGGAATTTATTTTAATCAATCATCCTCTCGATTGCCCCATTTGCGATGAAGCCGGAGAATGTAAATTACAAGACTATGCGTATGCTCATGGTAAAGGTGAAAGCCGTTTCGAAGAAATGAAGGTTAGAAAAGACAAACGCGTTCAACTCGGCCCATTCATTAAATTCGACGGCGATAGGTGTATTTCATGTTCAAGATGTATCAGGTTCTCCGATGAAATAGCCGGAGCCAATCAGCTAACATTTGTTAAACGAGGCGACCGTGTTACCATTACTACTTTCCCGGGCGAATCGTTCGATAATCCTTATACTTTGAATACTACAGATATCTGTCCTGTTGGTGCGCTTACTAATCAAGATTTCAGATTTAAATCCCGTGTCTGGGAAATGTCATCAACTAAATCAATTTGTGTAGGTTGCTCGCGTGGTTGTAATACAGAAATCTGGGTCCGCAATAACGAGATCCTGAGACTAACACCAAGACATAATGAAGAAGTAAACAGTTACTGGATGTGTGATAATGGAAGATTGAACACTTTCAAATTTGTAAATGCTAACGACAGAGTTGATGGAACTTTTATTAAGGAAAATGATGAATTGAAAAAAGTTGATTGGTTATATGCTATTTCGAAGGCAGCTGAATATTTAAAGGAATTTAAAGGAAACGAAATTGCATTCATTGGTTCACCATTTGCAACATGCGAAGATAATTTTACTATGGTTAAGTTAGCAAAAGCATTAAGCGTAAGTAATATCGATTTTGCTGAACATAAAATTCCGGGTGATCAGGATGAAATATTAATAAGAGAAGATAAAACTCCAAATTCACTTGGAGCAAAAATAGTTGGTGTAAAACCTGCTCAAAACGGAATGAACCTTGAAGGTATTCTCCGTTCTATTAAAGAGGGAAAAATAAAAGCTCTCTATGTAATGGAAGATGATGTTGCTTCTATTAATAGTGAATGGGAAGAAGCTCTAAAGAAGCTTAATCTATTAATAGTTCATGCTGCCAATTTTAATAAGACCGCCCGGTTAGCCCATATTATATTTCCTTCAGCTACTTACGCAGAAAAGAATGGAACATTTATTAACTTCCAGGGAAGAGTTCAAAGAATTAGACCGGCAGTCTCAACAGTTGAAATGGATAGAGCACTGGATGGAATGAATATGAGCCGGTGGGATAAATTCGGTACTCAATTCGATAGATGGATGCAAGGTCATAAATATGATGCAAAACCAGGATGGAAAATTCTTTCTCTTATTTCTTCACAAATGAATTTAAAGATGAAATATGAAATGGCAGAAGATGTTTTTACCGATATTGCAAGAAGTATTGAGGAATTTAACTCCTTAAATTATGATGTAATTGGTGAACTTGGCTCTCAAATAAAAATTAAAAAGACTGTTGCTGTCTAATCGGAGAAAATGAAATGGGTATTTGGGAAATTATAATAATCACCTTAATTAAAATCCTGATTGTTGTTACAATAATGTTTTTAACAGTTGCATACCTCGTTTATTTTGAAAGGAAGGTAAGTGCCTGGGTTCAAAACAGACTTGGTCCTAATCGGGTTGGATATAAGGGATTACTTCAACCATTTGCAGATGTTTTTAAATTATTAGTAAAAGAAGATATAATTCCCGATGCAGCAAATAAACCGCTTCATACACTTTCACCTTTTATTGCCCTGTTTGTTGCCTTTGCGACTTATGCAGTTATACCATTTGGTCCATCTGTAAATATTTTCGGTTACGATATTAAATTAGTTGTTGCTGATGTAAATATTGGAATCCTTTACGTACTTGCATTAACATCGCTTGGCGTATATGGAATTACATTTGCAGGTTGGTCTTCTGGTAGCAAGTATTCTTTATTGGGCGGAGTTAGATCTTCGGCTCAGATGATTTCTTATGAAGTATCGATGGGATTCTCGATTGCCGGGGTAATTTTATTTGCAGAGTCGCTTCGTCCAATAGATATTGTTAATGCTCAATACGGATGGATGTGGAATATAATTCTTCAGCCAATCGGATTTATAACATTTGTAGTTTCGGCATTTGCTGAAACAAACCGTTTACCTTTCGATTTACCTGAAGCAGAACCTGAACTGGTTGGCGGCTATCATACTGAATATTCATCGTTTAAATTTGCCGGTTTCTTTCTTGCAGAATATGCTAATATGATTATTGCAAGTTGTATGATTGTAACATTATATCTTGGCGGTTGGCAAATACCTTATATCGATAAACTTGGTCTTAGCGAAACTCTTACTGTTATTCTGCAAGTTGGAGCATTTATATTTAAAACTATTTTTATGTTATTTGTGTTCTTATGGGTAAGATGGTCAATACCAAGATTTAGATACGATCAACTTATGAATATAGGGTGGAAGGTTATGTTCCCTCTTGCACTCTTAAACATTGTTTGGGTTGCAGTTCTAATTATGTTATTTAACTTGTAGAAATGATTTAATAATAGAAAAAAATTTTTAAGGCAGTTTATGGCAAATAAAAAAAGAAAAAAGGATTTAAATTTTTTTGAAAGGATTTACATTGTAGAAATAGTTAAAGGGATGATACTTACATTTAAGAACATGCTTCGTCCTAAAGTTACAATGGAATATCCGGAAGTGAAGTTTGAACCACCTGCATCGTATAGAGGAAGACCTGTTCTTGTTCAGGAAAATAACGGCGTGGAAAGATGTGTTGCGTGTGGATTATGTTCACGTGTTTGTCCTGCTCTTGCCATAGAAGTTCAAGCTGCTGAAACTGAATTAGAAAAAGAAAGATACCCGCAAAAATTTGAAATCAACATGCTGCGCTGCATCTTCTGCGGTTTTTGCGAAGAGGTTTGTCCCGAAGAAGCAATTGTTATGAGTAAAGATTATGAACTGGTTTTTACAAACCGTGATGATGCAATTTATGGGAAAGATAAATTGCTTATTCCTGTCGAAAATTTAAAAGATCGACTTGAATTCTTGCGGAGTTTCAAATAGAATATTTTATAAAAAAATCTAATTAACCCTCTCAGCCGAGAGGGTTTTTTGTTTACAATCGCAAATATTAAAGTTTCGTTCTAATATTTTTTTTATTAGATTTCAATTCAAATTGATGATGAACTGAAATGTTTTCAAAAGTTCTCTCTGCAGCTACATTCGGAATTGATGCTTACCATGTTGAAGTTGAAACTCATAGTGAGAAACAACTTCCTTCAATAACAATAGTTGGTTTACCAGATAACGCTGTTAAAGAGAGCAAAGAAAGAGTTACCGCCGCATTAAAAAATTCAGGTTTCGAATTCCCTCTTAAAAAAATTACAATAAACTTAGCTCCGGCTGATATTAAGAAAGAGGGAAGTGCTTTCGATTTACCAATTGCCATTGGCATTCTTGCTGCTAACGAATCAATAAAAAATGATGTATTGGAAAAAACTGTCTTCCTCGGGGAGCTTTCATTAGATGGGTCACTTAGAAAAATAAAAGGAGCATTACCAATTTCTGTTGAAGCAAAAAGATTAGGGATAGAAAAATTAATACTGCCAATCGACTCGGTCAAAGAAGCTTCGATTGTTGAAGGAATTGATGTTTTTGGTCTTCAATCACTAAATGAAGTTGTAGAGTTTTTAAGCGACCAATCCAAATATAAACCTGTAAAAACAGATCGTGATGAAATATTTGCTCAGGTTAATACATATGCATTGGATTTTTCAGATGTTAAAGGTCAGGAAAATGTTAAGCGCGCACTCGAAATTGCTGCAGCAGGTGGGCATAATATTTTGATGATAGGACCTCCCGGTTCAGGTAAGACGATGCTTGCCAAAAGACTTCCTTCTATTTTACCTCCATTAACATTTGATGAAGCATTGGCAACCACAAAAATTCATTCGGTGGCAGGTATACTACCGAAAAATAAAGCATTGATTACAGAACGACCTTTCCGAAGTCCACATCATACCGTATCCGACGCTGCTTTAATTGGTGGAGGTTCAATTCCCAGACCTGGAGAAGTATCATTTTCTCATCATGGTGTTTTATTCCTTGATGAATTGCCGGAGTTTAAAAAAAATGTTTTAGAAGTATTAAGACAACCCCTTGAAGATTTCAAAGTAACAATAAGCCGGTCAAAAATGTCGATTGAATTTCCAGCTAACTTTATGCTTGCCGCTGCAATGAATCCTTGCCCTTGCGGTTATTTTACAGATCCAAATAAAGAATGTACTTGTAATACTGCACAGATTCAGAAATACATGTCAAGAATTTCTGGTCCTTTATTAGATAGAATAGATATTCACATTGAAGTCCCGGCGGTTAAATTTAAAGATCTTACTTCCAGTTCGGTCGGAGAGAAATCGGAAGAGATTCGTAAAAGAGTTGTTGATGCGAGAGAGATTCAACATAAGCGTTTTGAAACAATAAAACATATTTTTTGTAATGCTGACATGGGAACTAAAGAATTGAAAAAGTATTGTAAAATTGATTCGGCATCGGAGGAATTGTTAAAAATGGCAATGACAAGATTAGGATTGTCTGCAAGAGCTTACGATAGGATTATTAAAGTAAGTAGAACAATTGCTGATTTAGAAGGTTCTGAGAACATTTTACCAAACCACATTAGTGAAGCCATACAATACCGAAGTTTGGATAGGGAATTGTGGGGTCATTAGAAATTCTAAAATTCTTATAAAACATTTCTTGCTTTTTTAGCTATACCCTTCTATATTTGAAGCTCGCTTTTTGAATTAGTGGGTGAAATTTGTCCGGGCGGACGCCGGAGTTGGAGAGCCGGGGCGGACTGTAAATCCGTTGGCAAACGCCTTTGGGGGTTCGAATCCCTCGCCGCCCACAATACTGAAATTGATGAAGGAGATAAAATCCCAATTTTGTTCGTACTTCGTCACTTATTCCCATCAAAATGTATTGGATTTATTAAGGAGGATGATTTATCCTCTAAAGTGTTTTTTGTCTATTGTTTAATATGCGGGAGTAACTCAGTTGGTAGAGTCACAGCCTTCCAAGCTGTTGGTCGCGGGTTCGAGTCCCGTCTCCCGCTCAGAATTGAAGATTGTGAATTGGAGATTTGTGGATGCATTTGAAATTGCGCAATGCAACGATTGGAGTTACTTGGATTGTATCATACAATCGACACTCAACAATCAGCAAAGAATTGCTTGCGTAGCTCAGTTGGTAGAGCACTTCCTTGGTAAGGAAGAGGTCACCGGTTCAATCCCGGTCATCAGCTCAAAAAAAATAAAATTTTAGTAAGCAGGATAATTAAAATGGCAAAATCAAAAAATATCAGACAAATTATAGTATTGGAAAGCAGTGCCGGAACCGGGTACCGTTATTCAACAAAAAAGAATAAAAGAAATCATCCAAACCGAGTGGAATATAAAAAATACGATCCAATTGCTCGCAAACACGTAATATTTAAAGAAACTAAATAATACGTCAGTAGCTCAATTGGCAGAGCAGCGGTCTCCAAAACCGCAGGTTGGGGGTTCGAATCCCTCCTGACGTGCATAACATAATTACGGCTAAAATTATGAAAGAAAAAATAATCAATTTTGTAAATGATGTAGTCAAGGAAATGAAAAAAGTTACCTGGCCTACAAAAGATGAACTTAAAGAATCAACTTCAATTGTTATAGTAGTTTGTCTGATCCTTGCAGTTTTTACTTATGTTATTGACATGACTGTAACACAAATCTTAAAGGGAATTTTTTAGTTGGAAAACGAGAAAGCAAAATGGTATGTAGTCCGAACTTTTTCCGGTCATGAAAATAAAGTGAAAACTTTAATTGAAAGTGAACTGCGGGATAATGATGAACTAAAAGCGAGAATATTTGAAGTGCTTGTTCCTACTGAAAAAGTTTTTGAAGTTAAGGACGGTAAGAAAAAAACAAAAAAGAAGAATTTTTTCCCGGGTTATATTTTAGTTAATGCAGACCTGGATATTAGAGCAAAAGACTTCATATTGAATACACCTTCGGTAATGGGATTTCTTGGTTCACAGAAAAATCCGATTCCACTTCAGCATGATGAAGTTAAGAGGATTGTTGGAAGAATTTCTCAGAGTGACGAAACAGAAAGAACTGAAACTATTTTCCGTTCGGGAGATTTTGTAAAAATTATTGATGGTCCGTTCAATAATTTTTCTGGAGTTATTCAGGAAGTAAACGAAGAAAAAATGAAAATAAAAGTAATGGTATCAATATTCGGCAGAAAAACACCTGTCGAAATTGATTTCGTTCAAGCTGAATTAGAGAAATAATTAATCAGGTAAAAAAATGGCAAAGAAAGTAGAAGGATTCATCAAATTACAAATACCGGCTGGTCAGGCAAATCCATCTCCGCCGGTTGGACCTGCACTTGGTCAAAAAGGTGTTAATATTATGGAGTTTTGTAAACAGTTTAATGCAAGAACTTCAGATAAACAAGGCTTGATTATTCCTGTAGTGATTACCGTTTACTCCGATAAATCATTTACATTTATCACAAAGACACCACCGGCTGCAGTATTACTCAAGAAAATTGCAAAGGTTGAAAAAGGTTCTGCTGAACCAAATAAAACTAAAGTTGCAAAAGTAACAAAAGATCAATTGAAGGAAATTGCAACTATTAAAATGCCGGATTTGAATGCACACGACGTCGATCATGCAGTTAGTATGATTGCCGGTACAGCCCGCAGTATGGGAATAACAGTAGAAGAATAATAGTTTAATAACATTTATCACTGGAATTGAATATGAAAGTAGCTAAAAGAATAAAAGCGATAAAAGATAAGGTTGATACAACCAAAGAGTATTCATTAGAGGATGCAGTAAAAATTTTAAAAGATAGTTCAAAAGTGAAATTTACTGAATCACTCGATTGTGCTATTCGCCTTGGTGTCGATCCGCGTCATGCCGATCAGATGATAAGAGGAACAGTATCATTACCGCATGGTACAGGTAAAAAGGTTACAGTGCTGGTTGTTGCAAAAGGAGCTCTGGCTGAAGAAGCTTTAAAAGCTGGTGCTGATTATGCCGGTTTTGAAGAGTATATAGAAAAGATTAAAGGTGGATGGGCAGAAGTTGATGTTATTATCTCTACACCTGATGTAATGGGCGAAGTTGGAAAACTTGGTAAAGTATTAGGCCCTAAAGGATTGATGCCCAATCCCAAAAGCGGAACAGTTACACCTGATGTTGTGAAGGCCGTTAAAGAAGTAAAAGCCGGTAAAATTGAATTTAGAGTAGAGAAAGCCGGAATCGTTCATACTTCATTAGGTAAGTTGAATTTCTCAGTGGATCAATTAGTTGATAACACAAGAGCATTTTTAAGTACTATTGTAAAGATGAAACCATCATCAGCAAAAGGTCAGTATATAAAGAGTGTTTTCTTATCATCAACAATGGGACCCGGACTAAGAATTACAAAAGAAGAACAATCATTATCATTAAAATAAAAATTACGCACTCATCCCGTTTGTGAGCGGGATTAATTAATAGCTTCAAAAGCCGATTCGTTGATTATTAAATTGATTCGGGAGGAAGATGAAAAAATCAGAAAAAGTTGAATTTGTTGATAAGATCAAAGAGCTTGTAAATAATTCCTACGGAGTATTACTCGTTGATTACCGCGGTGTTACTGTTGAAGATATAAACAAACTTCGAGCAAATTTCCGTAAAGAAGGCGTTACTTACAAAGTCTTTAAAAATACTCTTTTCAAAAAAGCCCTTGAACAATTAGGGCGATATGAAAAATTCAATGAACAACTTGTTGGTATGATTGGTGTTGCATTTGTTGGCGAGAATTTTGTTGCGCCGGCAAAAATTATCAAGAAATATTTCGACGACACCAAAAAATTCGCATTTAAAGGTTGTTATATCGACAACAATTATTATGGGGCAGATCAATTAGATACACTTGCTTCTATGCCTACAAAAGAAGAAATAATTGCAGGTATAATTGGAAGTGTAGCTTCACCTGCTTCTGGAATTGTTGGTGCAATC
>JBBIHP010000066.1:0-16955 GCA_037446915.1 Ignavibacteria bacterium | reverse complement strand
TTTTAACCGAACCATTTGGGAACTCTTTCTCCAGCTTTGAAAGAAGTGGATCTACCGATAAAGCAGTAGACCGAAAATCCTTATAAAGTCGATCAATCTGCTCTAATATTTTTTCTTCTGGCATTTGTTCTACGTTATAAATGCAAAAGCCTTTCTAGGTTGGTGACGCCGCAACCCAAAAAGGCTAATTGCACAAATCACGCTTCTAGCGAAACTCGTGTGTTGCGTCACGTTATTCATTAATTAAAAAACTGGATCATACTTTACCAACAATAAAGTTTAATTCTTGTTGTTAAGAAAAGAAAAGTTATGAGGAATGTAATTACAAATCGATCTTCAATTATTTTGAAAATCGATCTTCATGTTGAATTCGCTAATTAAAAAGAGTTGTGAATTTTCGATAGATAGAATCAAAATAGGTATCAAATTCTTTTCGAAATGCTTCTTTCTCAGGGAGTTTTTCAAATGCTCGTTTTAATGCAGTTGTTTTTGTATTCAGCGGATCTTGATTATATTCATCTATTGCTAATTCGAACAACCTATCTCTCCATTCTTTCCCTTTTTGATTTCTATAAGATCTTACAACTGAATGAAGTTCGTGAACGATGTTTTTATAATTCCTAGAGAGTATAGGCTGTGCGATTTTGAACATGCCGACATATATACCATCCAAAAAACACATCAGGTCATTAATACCTGTATAGATCGTGGCATCTACTTCATCACTTTTCAATACCTGTAGAAGTTGATCAATTATAATGAGTGTCTTTATTGCATCAATATTTGTTCTGAGTGATAGTTCGCGCTCGTTAATAATTTCTCTTGTATTAGACTTTTTAATTTTATCTCGTGGATTCAATAATTTGGGAAATGTTTTTTGTCCTTCAATAATAGACTGATTAATTTTTATCTTATTGAGGTGTTCGAGTTGTTTAACCCATTTACTAAATTCATTTAATAATTTTTTATCCACTGGCGTCACCCACATAGATTCACTTAAGTTGCTATCAAACCGATTTCTGTCGGTCCCGGGGGCAATCCCGGACAGCTCAAATAGATTAATAATATTTTTCTTCTAAAGGAATTCATTTGATAGTTCTCTAAAAGTCATTAATTATTTTTTCTTTAATGACCGTGTTCATACTGGCTATTCCAAATAGTGAATTCATAATTAAAAAAGATTCATGTATTGCAATTTTCAAATGTTGTCCTTCTTTTAACCGACACACCGGGACATTCTTGGCCAAAGGATTCGTTTATTGGTCAAAGTTCATTCCAAGATGTTTAAGAAAACTTGTACCAAAAGTTTCATTTTGTAATTCTCTCTGTTTTTGCCATTCGTACAAATCACTCACCCTGAATCTATATCTCATTTTACCTTTTTTATCTCTATAACCAATGTTTTTCAATTCACCAATTAAGACTGCTTTTTCAACAAAGTCTCTTGATTTATGGATTATTTTTGCAGCTCTACTCAATGAGACCTCTTCCAGGCTTGTATTAATATCTGATGCGATTAAGAGATTTATCTTTGCTTCAAGTTCATCTATTCGCGATAAAATGAGTTTCTCAGCCCTTGTCAATGGAATCTTAGGATCTTTCATACTTCCTCCTTCCAATGATTTTTTTACTTGGTTGCTTTTTAGATTTATTCAATCCACGTTCAAGCTGAAATTCCTTTACGATATTTTCTATTGGTTGAACATATACATATTCTTTTGTACTCGGATCAAACTGAAGAGCTCTTTTAAATTCTTGATAATCTTTTTTCTCAACCCGGTATCCACCTCTTTTCCGATCGATCTCCTGTAAGTAATAAGCTTTTAAATTCCCCTGGTCTATCTGCTTGATCAACCAATTATAATTACATCGGAGATCAGTTACGATCTCCGTTAACAGAAGTGTACCCTGCAATTCATTTACTTCCAAGACTTTTTTGAATTCTTCTTTCAGTGATTGAATCAGATCCCAAAGATCACTCTGAGTTATTAATGATGGCTTTTTCATATTACTCTCTCCCGATATCGAACATAAATTCAAAGTCCAGATTATAGGAGAGCTTTAATTTCGCATCGTGGAGTATCTTCTCTGCACAATTAATAATTTCAATCAATGGGAAGATTCTATCGGGTAGATTCCCTTTCGGACTTCCATCTATGGAGTATATTCCCGCATCCATTAAGTGGGATACTGATTGAAGTTGGCTTTGAATATCAGTAATAGAAAATTGATCTTTCCGGAATATAGAAATATTATCTATTCCAGGAGTCCCATCTTTGAATGAATTAATTAGATCCTCCGGAGAGAAGATAGAATTAACAAACTTTCCTTCTTTTGATTCGATATGATAAATTGTTTCGGGTTTCATAAAAGCTCCTTAGTTATTCGGTTAAATAAAAATCCCCTGAGATTGACCGGGCTAACTAAGTTAAACTCCCCGGTGCTCACGCTACCGAGAATCTCAGGGGAAAATATTTTTCTTTTTTTACATTTCATTTAAAATAAAAAATCCTTTCTATCGGGAAGGACACCGCTTAGTTATTTGATCAATAGAAATTTAACTTTCAGAATCGTTAATGTCAACAAAAAAATGTTGCTGCCTGATGTGTTATAGAGGTGTTATAATTTCTTTAACATATTTTAAACATACTTTTAATGTTGTATGAAGTGATCTGTCCAAATCATTTGATATACTCTCTTAATAAATTTTTTAACAAATCAATTTCAAGTTGATTAACAGGACTTTCATACTCCTTCAATCTTTTAGCAACAAAATATTTGCTAAGTTTAGTTTCCATTGATAAAGAATTTAATATATAATTCATCGATTTCCCCTGTTCTAACATATTTTCTGTTTTCCTCTTAAGTAGATAATTCACCAAAATGTGTGGATCGATTAATTCCCATTTAACCAGGACTAATAATAGATCCGACTCTACTGGAGAAAGAATTTTTTCTTCCATCTATCAACACCTTTAAATTTTGGTATACAACGATTTCTTAAATCATTGTTAATTTTTGTACTTATTACACTTACAGCTTTCTTCATACTTAAACATCCTCTAACTGTCCAATAAATTCACAGAATTCCTTAAATCATCCGTTCTCAAGTGTGCATAAATCTGAGTAGTTTTGATATCGGCATGACCTAATAATTTTGATACAATGTAAATTGATACTCCCTTCTGGACCAGCCGGCTCGCGAATGTATGCCTCAAGCTGTGGAAGTTTAGCTTAATATTTATCTTCGCTTTTTTTACTTGTCTCTTCATTAACCAGGAGAAAGTATTTTCATTCAGCATTTTATTTCGATAAGTAAAAACCAAATTCCCGGAGATAGACTCTTTTCGTCTCAGTACAATTTCAAAAGCTGTTTGATTCAGAGGTACAGTCCTGATCTTCTTTGATTTCGTTACAAAGTTTCTATTTGAAAGGATTAATAACTTATTCTCAAAATCAATTTGTTGCCATTCAAGGTTCATTATTTCACCAAGTCTTAAACCGGTATTCAAATCAAATATAATCAGGTCTCTAAGATCGTTATCCTCTATTGCAACAATCAATTTATTTATATCCTGATCGGAATAAAACAGAGGCAATCGCTCGGGGATCTTAATACGCTTAACCTTCTTGAATGGATTTGATTCCAGATATTCATCCCGAACAGCTTTACTAAATGCACTGGAAAGGTTTATGAAATCTCTCCTAGCTGCAAATAGTGATGAGCTGTGAATTCGATATTGTAAATATTCTTCAATCCTCGAGCTTGTCAAATCAGTTAATGGGACATTCCCAAAATAATTCATGAGAAATTTGAATGATGTCTTAAAACACTTATTGGTTTTAGGAGTGTGAACTGATTCTGAAAAGATCAAGTACTTCCATCTGAATTCATATAATGTAATTGGAATAACTTTTTGAAGTTGCCTATCTAAAAAACTTTGTTCGAAAATTCTAAGATGCTTTTCAGCAATCGGTTTGTACTTAGTTCGAGTAGATTTCATATATCTTTTACCAAATTGATTCTGGTAAATGATATACCATATACTATTAGGCCTCTTTGAAAGAAACATATTTTATTCTCCTTCAAAGTTCTTTTGAAATTATGCTATAGGATTAAGTATGTAGAAAACTCTCAAGAATTGATTATTAGAAAGGATTACTTATTTTTCGAGACCGCCGCATTCAACCACTCTGCCACCTTTCCTTTACATTTTCCTTCCAACAATCAAAAATAATAAAAATATTCTTTGTTCTACTTATTCAAATAGATATAAACTGAAATTTTTTTGTATGATGGCTAATTAATATATTTGCAATGTAATTATGGAGAGGTGCAGGAGTGGTTGATCTGGCTTCCCTGGAAAGGAAGTGTACCTGTAAGGGTACCGAGGGTTCGAATCCCTCTCTCTCCTCTACTTTCGTTTTTTAATTTACAAGGATATTATGATAATTTCTGACGTTATTAAAAACAATAAGAGATTGTATTATAACTCCACAAGTAATTTCTTCTATATCCTAATATTTTTTTCAATTATTGCACTCAAAATCAATGCTCAAACTATAAAAGAAAATTGGGTTCCGGTAAACACGAACAATTCTAATAAAATTTATATAAACACAATCGGCTTGGAAAACTTTAAAGATAATGACATCTATGTTTGGGTTCTGGAAGAGAATGATCCTCCAATAATAATGGAAGGAATTGATGCTAAGATTTATAAAACAAAAACTTATTTCCTATTAAATAAGTACATTAAGCGATACAGCATTTTACAAATAATTTTTTATGATGCCAAAAACAACGTGATAAAAAGTTATAACTATTCAAGAAATACAGATAACCCTGATTTCAAGTTCAGTTCTCCAATACTCGAAGGATCGAACGTTTCATTAGTTCTATTAAAATGTGTTGAGATAAATTCATCACCTAAAAAATAATTCATTGTAATTCTTGAATTAAATAGTTTTTCCCGCCTATAAGGTTCATCTGCCTTATGATATCATCTCTTCTGGAAATTATGTATCCACTTGGTTTAGCCGGATTTCTTTTTTTAGGATTTGGTAAAATTGCAGCAATTGCAGCTGATTCAGCTATTGTCAATTTATAAGGACTTTTCTTAAAGTGAAAGTTTGATGCAGAGGATGCACCATAAATTCCTTTACCCATTTCAGCGATATTTAAATACGTTTCAATAATCCTTTTTTTACTCCACAATAATTCAAGTAGTAAAGTATAGTATGCTTCAAACCCTTTACGAATTAAATTTCTTTCAGACCATAGAAATAAATTTTTCGCTACTTGCATACTTACTGTGCTGGCTCCTCTTTTCCTCTTCCGGAATGTATTCTCTTTCATTGCTTTTTCTATCTGTTCAAAATCGAATCCGAAATGATCAAAAAATTTTTGATCTTCAGAAGCTATAACTGCAAGAGGTAAGTAAATAGAAATGTTTTCAATACTTACCGGTTTATAATTTATATCAGCCGAACTGAAAAGAGAACCAATAGGGTTTTCAATATTCTGATAAATGAAAGCTGTACTTGCCGGATCAATAAACCGGAAAAATATTATAATAAATACATTATATAGCAAGAAAATTAATGGAACTAATAGAATTTGTTTACCAACCTTAAAAATCTTTTTAAGAAATGATTTATCATTCATAAGTTTGAAGGGAGTTTTTATAAAATACCATCTATACAATAGTATCAGAAATTTTTTTTAGCAAAATTAAACTAATTCTATCAATTAATTGTTGTTAAATCAAAGATAATTAAATAATTTTCGGACAATTAATCACATTAAATCAGGAGATACAAATGATATCAGAAAAAATGCAAAAAGCATTAAATGATCAAATTAATGCAGAATTATTTTCATCGTATTTATATTTATCAATGGCAACATATTTTGAAGCTGAAAATTGGATCGGTTTTGCCGGCTGGATGAAAAAACAATCCAGTGAAGAATATGAACACGCTATGAAATTTTTCCATTATCTTACTGAGGTTGGCAGCAAAGTAACTTTGGAGGCTATTGAAAAGCCAAAGACAACTTGGACTTCTCCACTCGAAGCATATGAGGAAGCACATAAACATGAGCTTTACATTACAAAAAGAATAAATGATCTTGTTGCCCTAGCTCAATCAGAAAAAGATTATGCAACAAATAATTTCCTACAATGGTTTGTGAATGAACAGGTTGAAGAGGTCTCTTCAGTTGATCAAATTGTAAATAAATTTAAGTTAGTCGGAGATAATAAAGTTGCTCTCTATATGCTCGATAAAGAATTAGGTAGCAGAGCAGGTTCATAATCGCCTAAAAAAGCGGTTAATGACCGCTTTTTTATTTTCATAAAAGAAAATTTTTCGTTTTTTATAATTTTTTTATACATTTGACATTCAAAATTTGGAAAAAAAGAGGAAATAATGGCTCGTAAATGTCAGGTTACTGGTGTTGGTCCGGTTAGTGGTCACAGCATTTCCCATGCTCATAATAAAAGCAAAAGAAGATTTCTACCAAATCTCCAGAAAAAGAGAATCTGGGTAAAAGAGTTGAATAAATTTGTGACTGTAAGAGTTTCGGCCAGCGCATTAAGAACTATAGCAAAAAATGGTACTTCTCAAATTGCCAAGCTTGTTAAAGAGAAAAAAATTAAAGCTAGATAGTTTTACTACCCCCTTTTTAGGGGGTTTTTTATTTAAGCAATGTTTGATTTTCTTAATTCACCGACCTAATTTTTGCCCCATTAAACAATAGCCTGAGTATTAAAAGTGAAAAATAAATTTTTTATTTATTCAATATTAGTTTTTGTTTTCATTATCTCATCAAATAAAAATTCTGCACAAAGTATAAACAAAGAATTAAATAACATTTATCAAAATGTTGCAGATTCTATTATCAGCCGTTCATTATTAGAACAAAGAGGTTATGAATGGTTGAAAGAACTCTGTGAAATTGGTCCTCGATTAAGCGGTTCTGAAAATTCTTTGAAAGCTATTTACTGGGCAAAAAATAAAATGGAAAGCCTCGGATTCGATTCTGTCTGGCTACAACCTGTCATGGTTCCAAGGTGGGTCCGTAATGATATTGAAACTGCTATCGTTTCCTTTTCAAAGAAGTATAATGGAAGGATTCTGCATATTGCTTCATTCGGGGGTAGCATCGCAACACCTATCAATGGTATCACCGCTGAAGTTGTAGAAGTAAAGTCATTTGATGAACTACGTTCTCTTGGTGAAAAAATTAAAGGTAAAATAGTTTTTTTCAATAGACCTTTTAACAACGGACTGGTCAGTACATTTGAAGCTTATGGTAAAGCAGTTGATCAGAGAACTCAGGGTGCAATTGATGCTGCAAAATATGGTGCCGTTGCTTCAATTGTCCGATCTGTAACTTCTAAAAAGGATTATATACCACACACAGGTGTTATGTATTACGATAATTCACTACCTAAGATTCCACATGCTGCAATAAGTGTTTTAGATGCCGACTTTCTGAGTAATGCAATTAAAGAGGAACCTAATTTAAAAATTACACTTACAATGAATTGCGAAAATTTACCTGATGTACTTTCCTATAATGTTATAGGTGAAATAAAAGGGAGTCAGTATCCCGATGAACTAATAGTAATAGGCGGACATTTTGATAGCTGGGATAAAGGTTGCGGTGCACACGATGATGGTGCCCCATGTATCCAAACTATGGAAGTACTAGATTTATTTAAGCGTTTGGATCTTAAACCAAAACGAACTTTAAGATGTGTATTATTTATTAATGAAGAAAATGGTCTAAGGGGTGGAATTGAATACGGGAAATATGCTGATTCAGTTAAATCGAATCATCTCGCGGCAATCGAAGCGGATCGTGGTGCATTCACTCCAAGAGGTTTTAATGTAACAACCGATTCTACTACAATCTTAAAATTACAAGAATGGCTTCCTATATTAAATAAGGCACATATCGATTGGATAAGACACGGTGGAAGCGGCGGAGATGTTGCGCAAATAAAAAATGCTAAAGCCTGGTTCGGATTTGTACCTGACGACCAGCGGTATATGGATCTTCATCATTCGGCAAACGATGTTTTTGAAACTGTCCATCCAAGAGAAATGCAGCTTGGCACTGCTGCCATGACAATTTTAGTTTACCTATTAAGTGAAATCGGTTTATAAAAAAAGCCCGATGATTCAACATCGGACCTTTTGTTGTTACTTAATTAATTATCTTTTTCTTTCATTGCTTCTATCATTGCTTCTATCATTACTTCTTTCTTCTGGTTTTCGTTCTCTGCTTGTATTAGTCCGTTCTGATTTTTCAACTGATCTTGAAGGTGTCTCATTACGGTAACTTCTCGATTCAGATTCCCGTTTATATTCACGATTCGAAGAAGTTTCAGGATTCTTTCTAACCTCTTCCCTTCTTGGAATAATCTCAACATTCCGTGTATTTCTTTCTTCTATGTTTCTCCTTTCAATCCGGGGTTCTTCAATTCTATTTTTTGGTTCTTCATTTCTGGGAGTAATTTTCCGTTCTTCATTCCGTGAATTTCTTTCAGTATTGTCTCTAAAAATATCTCTTCTATTATCACCCTGATTCTCACCTGTCCGGTTATTTGTGTCAATGGTTCTATCATTATTACGTTCATTCCTTACTTCCCGATCACCCGATGTTCTCTCATTTATAACTATTTTTTCTGCATTAAGCGAGCTTCTCCTTTCTGCTCTTTTTATTTCCATATTCTTTGTATCTCTGGAATTTTCAATCTCACGATCATCAGGTCTGAAAGAATAAACTTTCTCATCAATTGATTTTCTGGAACGATTATATTTTTCCAGATCATTTATTTCAGAAACATTTCTTTCAGCAATTCTATAACCTGATCTTCTTTCGATATATTCCCTATCAATTCCTCCATTTATTATTCTATCTCTGTCTGAATAGTAGTTATTTCTATATTTTGTTCGCGAAAATATTTTATAGTTTCTGCTATAATCAATCAAATAATAATTTAATCTGTGATTATGAAAATGACTGTAAGTTACAAAGTTCCAGTAGGAGTGATGAGATCTCCAGTTCATTGAAAAATAGATACCAAAACCAATTCGAAACTGAGCATAAGGAGGTAATGGTGCCCAACCGATATAATCATCATTGTATCTCCATTCAACCCATGCTGGTCCCCATGTATTATCAGGAATCCAGATCCATCCGTAATAGTCATCATAGTACCATCTTCCGTAGTGATAGGTTGCCCAACCAAATGGTTCGTATGAATCCCAGTACCAGCCGTATTTTGTCCAGCTCCACCTACCTATTGAATAAGGACGCCAGTAAGAATGAACCGAGTTTGGACGCCATACAATTAATCCGGCATCTAATTCAATCCACTCACCATATGGACTCAAGGATGAATAAAACATTCCGATTGAAAATGAACCGATTCGTGGTTTAGCTTCGAATTGTGAAGCAGAAACCAGGAATAATATTATTGTTAATGTTATTATCTTTTTCATGACTCACCTCACTATGACGTTCGTTTATGAAAAGTCAACTAATGTGCCACCGGGATAAGCTCACTTTTAGTCATTTTTAGCTATGAAATACCGTAGAATGTTCAGTCTTAAAGACATTTCCATACAGAAATAAGTACAGTTCTTATGAATCTTTTCTATAGTTTTTATTTCTAATTATTCGAAAAACCGGAGATTATCTATGCCTTTATCCTGGCTAATGGAAAGAATTAACAAAGTAGGAATTGATTACATCAATTTTATTGAACAGACTCTGCAAAAATTAGCTAACGATGAGTTTAAGAATAATGATAAATACAACGTTACAAAACTTAACTTACAGCGTAGTAATAGAATTTCCAAAACTTATCAGATTAACGAGCAATTAAAGGATTTAATTAAATCATTTGATCGCACTCATACTTGGATGGTTATAACTGAAGACTGGTGCGGTGATTCTGCACAGAACTTACCATACATAGTAAAAATTGCTGAATTGAATCCGCTTATAAGTTTAAGGATATTATTGAGGGATCAAAATCTTGATGTAATGGATTTATACTTAACAAATGGTAATGCCAAAAGTATTCCTAAACTTGTTGCATTCGATGAAAATGGTAATGAATTATTTCAATGGGGACCACGACCAAAAGCAGCTCAGGAAGTTGTTGACCAGGCAATTCAAAATGGACTTGATAAAAACACATATTTAGAAAAACTACACTTATGGTATTCAGAAGACAAAGGTCGCACACTTGAAAGCGAATTTTTTATTCTTCTTAGCAACCTATAGAATTAAATACTAATCTAGGCTAAGTGAATAATTGACAGTTATTTTAGAATCTACATCTACGCCGCTATTTTTTGCCGAAACAAATTTGGTTCTTAAAATTGCAATTTCCAGCGCATCATCGCACCCATAACCAACACCCTTAATTACTTTTGTATCTCTAACAATCCCATACTTATCCACATCAGCTTCGATGATAATTTCACCTTTTATTTTTAATCGCTTTGCAACAGAGGGGACTTCAAATTTTTCTATAATTGCATCAACCCCGCCAATCGGTCTAGGGCAAACCTGTTCATTACATTTTATAGTGAGAACATTTAACGGTTTATTACTAACGGGGTTTTCAATTTTAGTTTTGACTTCTGTGCTTTTACTCCCATTAATTTCATTATTACTCTGAATAAGTGAGCGGTCAAAAATCTTGAATTCAATGTTAAGCGTAACTTTAGATTCAACAACTTTACCAAAATTCTGACCGGGTATAAACTGAGTTTTTTTAACTGCTTCTTCAGCTGCTTCATCACATCCAAGACCTATACCTTTCAAAATTTCAGTAGCCACGACATCACCTTTTTCGTTAACCGTAGCTATTAAGGTTACCGTTCCTTCCAACCCATATAATAATGCATGTTCTGGATATACCAACTTATCCTGTATTGAATTTAAACCTCCAACGGGAACCGGACAAATTTCTATATCACAGATTAGTATTGTTCTTCTTTTATTGAAAACTTGTTGCTGCCTATTACCCGCTTGATAAGCTTCAATAGGTGCTGAATAAGACGGGTCATAGTTAAAGCTATTCTTATTAACCTGAATCCCCTTTTCAAAAATTATTAATTCTTTCAAGGCACCGTTTACAAAGTAACTTCTATAAGATCCTTCTTTAATACCTTCCTTCATAAAATATTCTTCTTTAAGTAAACCATTATCAAAATACTCTCTTACATATCCATGAAGTTTACCTTTACTATAATTCTTCTCAGATCTTAAATTTCCGTTCGGATAATAATAATGTGCCTGTCCATCAAGAATATCATTTACATAAGATACTTCAGATCTTGGAACACCATCGGAATAGAAACTTTTCATTAATCCCGTTTGCGCAGTTAATGATGTGAGAAATAAATATAAAAATGATAGTATCAGTAGAAATCTGATTCGCATAATAATTCCATAATTACGATTAAAAGTTATTAAAAAATTACTAATTGAATAACTCCAAAATATTTTACTGATATAATAAGTGTTGCTTATCTTCTTTCTAAATTTTATGTTTGAATTAGAATTACTTCTATCAATTCCTTTCGGAGGAAGTCATGCACAAAAGGCAGATCTTTTTCTTCTCAATCATACTTACTATTGTAATGACAATGACCCATCACAGTCAGAGTAAGATGGGAAGTTTCAAATATGATGATTTCAAAAAACCAGAATATTGCGGAAGCTCTTGCCATACCGATTTCTACCAGCAATGGAAACAATCAATGATGTCCCAGGCATACACACATGAATGGGATGAGATTGAGTATTTCCTTTTAGCAGTTCCACATGCAGAGCGGGATGAAAAAGTTGCAGAAGTAAAAGCTGGTTGCAACGGCTGTCACTCACCTATTGCATATCTAGCAGGAGATGTTCCTCCCCCACTTCCCAAAATGAATTCGCGTGCAAATGAATCTGTCTCTTGCGAAGTATGCCATAGTATTACAGGATTTAGCGGAGATACACCTTATAATTTTAATTATATAATGAATCCCGGAAAGACAAAATATTCATCACGTAAAGGTGAAATTACATCACCTGCACATGAAATTGAAATTAACCCAATAATGAAAACCGGAGACTTTTGTGGAATTTGCCATAACGAAAAAAGTCCATTCGATGTTTGGGTTAAATCTACTCATCTCGAATGGAAAGAAGGTCCTTATTCTAAAGAAGGGGTTCAGTGTCAGGATTGCCACATGCCAAAAGCAGAATTTAAAACTGCATCAATGGGAATGAAATATCCTGATGCAAGGCTGCACTTATTCCATGGTGCTCACGATAAAGGAAAACTTAGAGGTGTAATTGAGTTGAGAGTTTATCCTGATCTAAATGAAGCAGAGCCGGGTGAAACTGTTAAGTTTACCGTTGCATTATTCAATCAGAAGACCGGACACAAATTTCCATCCGGTTCTGTTGAAGATAGAATTGTCTGGCTTAATGTAGAAGCAATTGATGAAAAAGGGAATGTTTATCACTTACCGGTTGATAAGAAAAATTTTATAGGAGAAGAATACACAATTTCAAGTGATGTATTAGCGTATCAGGATATAGGAATAGCACTCGATAAGCCGGATTTTGAAGGAGTTCAGCGCGATGGAGTTCCAATAGGTAATAGAATTTTCCGTATGCCCTATTTCGATCCGAAAGGGAGAATGACTATGCAGCAATGGAATACTGCATCATTAGGTACGGATTATAGAATTGGTCCACGAGAAACAAAAACTGAGACGTTTACATTTCATCTCCCGATTAATCTTCCACCAGGGAAACTTACAGTAAAAGCTGTTTTGAATTATCAACTTTTGGTTAAACCTGTTGCAGATTTCTTGAAAGTACCGGAAAGCGAATCTGAAATTGTTAAAATAAATGAACAGTCAACATCTATTACAATTCTTCCATAGGTGATCAAATGAAAAAAATAATTTTTATATCGCTTGGACTAATAATTTTCTTTTCCTTGTTTGAAACAACTTCCGGCATTCCGGCATTTGGTAGAAAGTATAATATGACATGCCAGACATGTCACTCACCTTTTCCAAAATTAAAACCTTATGGCGAGGAATTTGCAGGAAACGGATTCGTATTATCTGATAAAGATGCACCGAGATATTTCTTACCAACAGGAGATGACGAACTTTCATTGTTAAGAGAAATTCCTGTTGCATTAAGACTCGAAGGATATGCAACTTATAATAACAAGAACACAAATCAATTTGATTTAACCGCACCATACCTGTTAAAATTTCTTTCCGGCGGTTCATTAACAAAAGATATAGCATATTACTTCTATTTCTTTTTTAGTGAGAGAGGAGAAGTCGCCGGTATTGAAGATGCATTTATTATGTTTAATGATTTGTTCGGAACAGACCTTGATATTTACGTAGGACAATTTCAAGTATCGGATCCTTTATTTAAGCGAGAATTAAGATTGACTTTTGAGGATTATCAAATCTATAAGACTAAAGCCGGATTTTCAAAAACTGATTTGACTTATGATCGTGGTTTAATGCTTACATATGGATTGCCGACTGGTACCGATATTACTATCGAAATATTAAATGGCAGTGGAATTGGTGCGGCAAATCCATTTAGGAATTTTGATAACGATAAATATAAAAACCTGTTAGCTAGAGTTTCACAGGACATTTCAGAAGAATTTAGAATTGGAGTATTTGGCTACTTCGGAAAAGAAAAATTAGATGATAATCTTAACAATAACTTCGATAATTCTTTTAGAATATTTGGACCGGATCTGACATTAAAACTTAAAAACCAGTTTGAGCTTAATTTCCAATATGTATCACGCGTTGATGATAAACCGGCACCATTTCTGACAAATGTAAAATCAGATGGCGGATTTGCAGAACTTATATACACACCGAATGGTGACGAAAGCAAATGGTATGGAGTAGCACTATACAATTGGGTTAATTCCGATATTACAGCTCTTGAACAACAATCCGGAACTTTAAGCCTCGGTTATATGCTAAGGCGAAATATCAGATTAATCGGTGAGCTTACATACAACTTCAAAAAAGAATATTCACAACTTGCTGTTGGTATAATTTCGGCATTCTAATAATTAAAGGGATAGTAATTTGATTTTAATTGCTATCCCTTTTCCTAAAATCCCCGTTAAAGCTTAACAATTTCTGCATCCATCGATATTGAATCGTTCAAAGGAACACATAGCTCTAAATTTCTATTAGCGTCGTTCTGCAAATAATCGGACGCAGTTTTCATATCAAGTATTACCGGCATACGGTGATGAATCGATTTTATAAAATTATTCGGTACAGTTGTTATTAAAGAAGTATAAAGATTGTTTTGCTTATCTGTATAATAAAGAGCCGGGACGAAGAATATTTCCTGACCGGGCAAATAAATTCTGTGTGGAATTTTTCTTGTGCCTTCCTTCTTCCATTCGTAAAATCCGCTCATCGGTACAATGCATCTATATTTATCAAACAGAGTAAACCAGTATTTCTTTTCCTTAATTGTTTCAATCCTGCTGTTGAAAATGAGTGGAGAATCCTCCTTAAATTTAATTCCCCAATTCAATAATGAAAGAGTGAAAACGCCTTTCAATAAACGGATTGCATAAATTTTATCAGTCGGGGCAATGTTTTCCTTTTTATTTTTTTTGATTGAATCATCAACTATTAAGTCGATGTTCATTTCCTTAAAGAGTTGAATGAAAATATTTTCATTTACTTTATTTTCGAATCTACCACACATATTTATTTCTTTCTTTTTTGATTCTCTCTCTTTAATATAGCAATTAGATTTTCATAATTCTAAAACCGTAATGGAAAAATTATATGTAGGAACAGCCGGGTGGTCGTATAAGGATTGGGTTCCATCGTTTTATCCTCAGACTCAATCATCAGGATTCGATTGGCTGGAATATTATTCGCAATACTTTAATGTTGTTGAGGTAAACTCAAGCTATTATACTTATATCAATTCTAAGATTGTTGATGGGTGGATTAAAAAAGTAGAAGATAGAGACGAATTTCTTTTCACAATTAAACTCCATCAGGATTTCACGCACAAAAAGAAATTTTCCGGCGAACAGATCCAATCGGTCAAATCCAATTTAAATAAGTTGAATACTGAAAGCAGATTAGGTGGCTTACTAATTCAATTCCCTTATTCATTCGTTCTTAATAAAGAAAACGCGAACCATGTTAAAGAGCTTATTGACATTTTTGCCGAGTACGAAAAATTTATTGAAGTACGGCATAAGTCATGGTTCATTCAGCGCTTTTTCGATTTTCTTGATAACAACAATAGTTCTCTCTGCACAATAGATCAGCCGGCAATTGGCGAAGCGGTTGAATTCAAACCTGTTAAAGCCGGGCAAAACCTTTACATCCGTTTTCATGGCCGTAATACAAAAGCATGGAAAGAATCCTTAGGTAAGTTTGGTAAAGCTCAGACTTACGAACAGCAAAGTGAAAGATATAACTACCTTTATTCACCCGGAGAACTTGTTGAGATTGAACAGAAAATTAAAGAGGTATTAGACACTGTTAAAAAAGTTTTTGTGATATTGAATAATCACCCACAAGGAAATGCCGTAGCAAATGCACTGGAGCTTATTCATCTATTGAAAGAGAGAATTAAAGTGAATGTTCCGGAAACAACTCTTAAAGCTTATCCCCGCCTATCAAAGATAAGCTTGAATTAATTTTTCTTTATCGAGTGAATTAACGAGGTGAATCTCATCGAACTCAAGCGGCTTTTCAGCATCGCCGAAGAAATCGGTTGACGTACGGTCTTTCTGTGTTATCGATCTCGCTTTCTCTGCTGCCAGAACGGAAAGATTTTCTACAATTATGTTGTTTCCGTTCAAAGCATCAATTCGTCCCTCAACAAGATAGGGACCCATCGAAATAGTAAGCTCTGCATACTTCTGATATGCATTAGGGAATATAACCGCCTCAAACGTTCCCGATAAATCCTCGAGCGAAAGGAACTTCATTATCTCCCCTTTACTTGTTTTAATCCTCTTCGAAGTCATATACCATCCGATCATCTTAACAATACGATTATGATACTTAGTCATTTCGGATGCTTTTACAACACCGGGCGAGCCGATTTCATCGGCAAAGAATTCGAGCGGGTGCTTGGTTATCATATAACCGAATGCTTCGTATTCGTGAACGCACATTTCATCTGCACTGAACTGACGATGCGTAACAACCTCCTTCTCGAGCTTAACAGTTTCATTCTCAAACAGATCCGATCCGCTGCCAAGGATCAGTTTCCTGTGACTGAAATAAATATCGACAAGCCGTAGTAATGTTGGGCGCGTCTGCCGCAAGCAATCCATTGAACCGCACTTTATCAGTATCTCCGTCTGTTCATAAGTTAGCTGTGTTCGTCTAAGGAAATCAGCCAGCGATAAATACTTTCCTCTCCGTTCCCTTTCCATAATAATTTTATCAATTACATTCTTCTCCAGATTTTTAATTGCCATCAAACCGATTCTTATTTCCTTTCCGCTTCCCTTATATTCATACACACTCTTATTAACAGAAGGGAGTAAAACTTTTATTCCAAGCCGTTGTGCTTCGGATATATAAACCGCGGCTGAATAATATCCGCCCTGGTTACTAAGCACTGCCGCCATAAATTCCGCCGGGTAATGAGCTTTAAGGTAGGCAACCTGAAACGATAGAAGTGCAAACGAAGCGCTGTGAGCTTTACAGAATGCATAACCTGCAAACGATTCGATCTGCTTCCACAATTTCTGCGATACCTCTTCGGAATAACCTTTCTCTCTGCAGCACGCAAAAAATTTATCAACAATCATATTCATTGCTTTGTGGGAACGCATCTTTCCGCTCATCGCTCTCCGCAGCAAATCGGCTTC
>JBBIHP010000065.1:7808-17044 GCA_037446915.1 Ignavibacteria bacterium | reverse complement strand
ATGTACTTGCAGCCGTTGTCGGGTTACAAATAGATAATATCATTATTGAACTGGACGGAATTGAACCACCAATAGGTGATGGAAGTGCAATGCCGTATGTTGAAAAATTATTAGAAGCCGGATTCGTTACACAGGATGCACCAAAAGATTATTTGGTAATAGATGAAACCGTAATGTATAGCGATGAAGACCGCCAGGTAGATATTGTTGCACTACCTATGAACAGTTACCGTATTACAATAATGGTTGATTATCAAAACCCGGCATTAGGAAGTCAACATTCAGGTTTGTTCGATCTCGAAAAAGAATTTGTAACTGAATTTGCACCGGCAAGAACATTCTGTTTTCTTAGCGAAGTTGAAATGCTCGCAGATCAAGGATTGATAAAAGGCGGAAACTTTGATAATGCAGTGGTTATTGTTGATCATGAAATTGATGAAGCCGGATTGAATAGGTTGAAAGATAAATTGAATTTGGATGAAGACCTTTCAGTAACACGCGAGGGATTTTTGAGCAACAATAAATTAAGGTTCCGAAATGAACCGGTCCGTCACAAATTACTTGATATGATTGGCGACCTTGCACTTATTGGTGTTCCAATTAAAGCCCAAATACTTGCTGCACGTCCCGGTCATAAAGCCAATGTTGAGTTCGCAAAAAAAATCAGAAGTTTATATCAGCAGAAAAAACTTGTTAAGAAATATCAGTTTGTTAAAAAAGAAGGTGTTGTGTTCGATGCGAATGCAATTCAGCGAATACTTCCCCACCGTTATCCATTTCTGCTTGTTGATAAAATTATCGACCTTGAATTAGACAAACGTGTTGTTGGCGTTAAATCCGTTACTATTAACGAACCATTCTTCCCCGGCCATTTCCCGGGTCAACCAATTATGCCCGGTGTTTTAATTATAGAAGCAATGGCACAGGTTAGTGGTATTCTGGTTCTCAATTCGTTCATCGATCCTGCCAACCATCTTGTTTATTTCATGAGCATTAATAATGCAAAATTTAGAAAACCGGTTGTCCCGGGAGATCAGTTAATGCTTGAAGCTGAAGTTATTAGTAAAAAGAGTAAATACTTTTCCATCAAGGGCGCTGCTTATGTTGATAACAACCTTGTTGCCGAAGCAGAGTTTATGGGAGCTATAATCAATAAAGAAAATAAACCCGAAAACCTGAACTAATTATTATGCCTAATATTCATCCAACCGCTATTGTAAGTCCTAATGCAAAATTAGGAGATAATATTGAAGTAGGACCTTATGCAATAATTAATGACGATGTTGAAATTGGAAATGATTGTAAAATTGGACCTCATGCTGTTATCTATGACGGCGCGAGAATTGGAAATAGAGTAAAAATCTTTCAAGGTGCTTCTGTTGCAAACTTACCCCAAGATTTAAAATTTGGTAACGAGCAGACATTCCTTAATATTGGTGATGATACCGTAATAAGAGAATTTGCAGCATTACATAAAGGAACTACTGCAACCGGAAAAACCACAATCGGAAGCAAGTGCCTTCTTATGGCTTATACACATGTTGCACACGATTGTAATGTTGGCGATCAGGTTATAATTGCTAACGCTGTTCAAATTGCGGGTCATGTGGAAATAGAAAACACTGTAATAATTGGCGGGTTATCAGCAGTTCATCAATTCGGAAAAATTGGACAGCATTCAATGGTTGGCGGCGGTTCAATGGCTAACTCCGATGTTCCTCCCTACTGCATGACAAGCGGTTACCCGGCTCGATTTATGGGATTGAATATAGTTGGACTAAAAAGAAGAAATTTTTCTGAAGACGATATTAATGCTATTAAAGATGCATATAGAATTTTTTATCAATCAGGACTCATCTTTACAAAAGCACTTGATGAAGTAAAAGAAAAATATTCCAATCACCCGCTTGTAAATAATATTATTCGTTTCGTGGAAAAATCCGACCGCGGCGTTATTAGAAGATGAATTGGCAGTTACTTATGACCGGTAAAAGTTCCGGTCATTTTAATATGGATTTCGATCTTAATCTTGCCCGCACCTGCAAACCGAATGAAGCATTTTTCAGATTATATCAATGGCAGCCGTATTGCATATCTTTAGGCGCCAATCAAAACTATGATGATATTAATATTGCTAAAGCCAATCAGGATAATATCGAAATTGTAAAACGTCCAACCGGCGGACGTGCAATACTTCATGCTGAGGAAATAACCTACGCTGTTGTTATGCCTGTTAACCGGTTTACACCAAAAGAGATTTATGAAAAAATTTCTTCAGCATTGATTAAAGGATTGGAGTTATATAATCCATTGCTTGCAGATTCCGAACTGGAAAAGTTACAACCCAACTTTCCTCAAATTTTGAAACAACCTTCTGGTGTTCTTTGTTTTGGAAGCACTGCTAAAAACGAAGTTAAATTTGCCGGCAAAAAAATAATTGGTAGTGCTCAACGAAAACTGAACAATGTGGTTCTACAACACGGTTCAATCCTTTGCGGTAAATTTCATAGAAATCTTGTTAATTTCATCAACTCGGATGAAGAAACAAAAAGAACCCTTGAGATGGAAATAACTCAAAAGACAATCGAGATAGAAACAATTTTGAACGAACACGTTGACTATGAAAAACTGGAAGAGAGCCTTGTAAAGGGATTTGAAGATCAATGGAAAATCAGTTTCTCTTAATAACCGGTAAGTAATAATTATTCACTTCATTAACATTTATCTTAGTATTAAATTTCCAATCATAATTTTCACAATGTGGAGTATATGAAAAAATTCCTGGTCTTTTTCGCCTTAATAAACATTACCTGTTTTGCACAGGATGAATTCGAAATAGAATATTTTTTACGCGGTTCCGAAGTAACTGACATTTCTGCCTACGGCGATGAAATCTGGTTTGCTACTAACGGAAACGGACTTTTCAAATACCTAAAAAAAAGTAATAAGTGGGAACAGTTTTCTACATCAAAAGGAAATTTACAACACGACTTTTTTTATTGTGTTGCAGTTAATCAGGATTTTATTTGGGCAGGTTCAATAGACGGTCTTTTTATTTATGATAAGAAAAGAAACAACTGGACAAAAAGAAAATTTGGTTTAGGAGGACAGCTTAGCAACTGGATAAGATCGATTGCCTATGACGATTACGAAAAAGTTGTGTGGATTGGCAGATTTCAATACTTAACAAAGTACGATGAAAAAACAAAACGATTCACTGACTACGACCTGACAGTTAGAGGAAATCCTAAATCCAATACCATAAAATCTATTAAGGTTGATGGTGATAGTCTTGTCTGGTTCGGAACTGAAGCCGGGTTACATAAATACAATAAGTCGAGAGATTTGAGCGACTCCAGAGCAATTACTTTTTTTGATAATAGATTTAACTATTTTAATGGCGAGGGTGAACAGATTTCGGTTTCTGCACTGTTGACCGAAAGAAATAATTTATGGATCGGGCTGGATGAATTTATTACAGCAGAAAGACCCGAATTCAACATCGGCGGTTTATACAGATATAACAGAAAAAATGATTGGTTAAGACTTGATGATTCGAAAGGATTAACCGGCAACGGAATAAATGATTTAGAACTTACGGGAAATTTTATCTGGGCGTCAACCTATCAATTTGGAAAAGCTGCAAAAGAAATTTACGGCAGAGGTCTAGTGCTTATAAACAGACTTAATAATCAGGTGGTACCCGTAAGAGATGACCGGATACCTCAGTTAATAAATAAAATTTTCTTTGACGGAACTTTTCTATGGATGGGTACCAATCAGAGTTTAATTAGAATTAATTTTTTCAATCAACTTGCTCAATGGGATAAAGGAGAAAAATGATGATTAATACTTCTCTTAAAAAGTTGAAGAAGATTCAAAATAATTTTAATAACAAACGTATTGCTGTTATTGGTGATATGATGCTCGATTGTTATTTCTGGGGTAATGTAGCACGAATTTCTCCTGAAGCACCTGTCCCTGTTGTAGAAGTTGAAAATGAGTTTTACCGTTTCGGCGGTGCAATGAATGTTGCTTTCAATATATTAAAACTTGGTGGAATTCCGGTACCGCTTGGCGTTATTGGTAATGATAACGACGGTAAGATTCTTATCGATCTGATTAAAAAAAATAAAATAAACAGCCGGGGAATAATTAGAGATAACCAGCGACCAACAACTTCTAAGACAAGAGTTATTGCAGATAATCAGCATGTTGTAAGAATTGATATAGAGAAAACTTTTCCGATAAGTTTATTGGTAGAAAAGAAAATATTGGATTTTCTTAAGAAGGAAATAAAAAATATTGATGCAATAATTTTACAGGATTATAACAAAGGAGTGCTTACTAAAAACCTTATTCAGCAAGTAATTGCTCTTGCAAATGAAAATAATAAAGTGATTACGGTCGATCCAAAATTCAACAATTTCTTTGAGTATAAAAATGTTACTGTATTTAAACCAAACCGTAAAGAAACCGAAGATGCGCTTGGAATTAGAATTAAAAATGCAAATGATTTATCTGGTGCCGGTCATAACCTGATTGATAAAATTAATGCAAAGTATGTTTTATTAACGCTGGGAGCAGAAGGAATAGCATTATTCGAAAAAGGAAAATCCGAAAGAAGAATTCCTACTAAAGCCAGAAAAGTTGCCGATGTTTCAGGCGCCGGTGATACAGTAATTTCAACACTAACAATGGCGCTTACAGCTGGTGCAGATATTTTTGATGCCGCATACCTTGCCAATTATGCCGGCGGTCTTGTTTGCGAAGAAGTTGGTATTGTTCCTATTGATCAGAAAAATCTTTTCGATGCTGTGATTGAGGAGTTAAAATGAATAACTTTATGACCGTTGATCAATTTGTTCCTATTAGAGAAGAGCTTAAAAAAAAGAATAAGAAAGTTGTCTTTACTAATGGATGCTTCGATATTCTGCATGCCGGTCATGTTGATTACATTACAAAAGCAAAATCATTCGGAGATGTATTAATTGTTGCCCTTAATTCGGATTCATCAGTTACTAAGATCAAAGGGAAAAACCGTCCGATAGTTCCTCTTAAAGAACGTGCATTCATTATTTCGAATCTTAAAGCTGTGGATTATGTAACAGTATTTGATGAAGAAACCCCATACGAAACAATAAAAAAAATAATTCCCGATATATTGGTGAAGGGAGCTGATTGGAAAGTTGAGAATATTGTTGGTAAAGATATTGTTGAAGCAGCCGGAGGAAAAGTTGAGACTATCGAGTTTGTAAATTTTCAGTCAACCACAAATATTATTAAAACGATTCTCGAAAGATTCAAAGAATAATGGAAGAGACACCGGTCAAAGAAGAGTTAAAACCTGAAAAACCGAAAAAATCGCTTTTCAGAAAGATTATTAATGCCTTCATTTTATTCTTCCTGGCATTAATTGCTCTTAGTGTGCTATTTCTCGGGTTTTCACAGACCGGTACTTTCAGAGAAATTTTAAGAAATAAATTAATGTCTGAGATAAATTCTTCAATTAATGGAAATCTCTACATTGAAAAAATCGACGGAACAATTCTAACCTCTATTTTTCTACGGAATGCAATTCTAACAACATCCGGTGATACTCTTCTAAAAGCAGAAAAGATTGAAATAAAAACAAGTCCGCTGCAGATACTTCTAAAAAAAATATTTCTACGTAAGATTCTTTTGGAAAATGTTACAATCAAATTACTTCAGGATGAAAACGGAGAGTGGAATTATAATAAATTATCGAAGCCGAAAGAGGAAGATACAACCGAATCCGAATTCCCTTTTTACATACAAGCGAATGATATTCAGTTTAAAAATATCAACCTTGTTCAGCAATCATTTCCAAACATTAATTCATCAAAAAATTATAAAACAATTAATTTTGACGATCTTCGTATAAACAATCTTTTTCTTTCGGCAGAGGCGTTTATTGATGTTCCGAACTCTGACTATCTGTTCATTCTAAAAGAACTTTCATTAAAACCGAACCTTACTCGATTCAACCTTCAAAATATTTCCGGTGAGTTTGCAATAACTAAAGAATTTGCAAGTGTTAAAAACTTTGCTTTCATTACCGATAGCAGCGATATAAGATTAAATGCAAGAATCGATAGTCTCAATTTATTCGCAAATGTTGAATTAGAAGACTTCAAAAACTATCCCGTTGAAATTGACCTCGATGCAAATTCATTTAACTTCGACGACCTTTCATCATTTATCGATGCCACTGAAATCTTAAAAGGAAATCCTTCGCTGGAATTGAAAGCAAAGGGAAAATTCGGCGGATTCAATATTGAAAAACTTGCTCTCGATTACCGTTCAACACATTTTGAATTAAGCGGTCAGTTGCTTAATCTGAATAAGCCGGAAGAGATGTTTATTAAAGCTAAAATAACCGATACAGATATAAATTACCGCGATGTAAATGCACTGCTCCCCTCTTTACAACTACCAGAATTTGCAAAGCTTAAAGTCAGCCGTGTGAATATTGAATATGAAGGTGAGCCGACTAATTTTAAATCCCTATTATCCGGCAACATTGAAAACGGATCAATCAAATTAGATGCAGCAATGAATCTTGAAAAGGATCCGATGACGTATGATATTAAATTCGAAACAAACAATATTGATCTTAACCCTCTGATTGGTATAACAACTTCAATCAATTCGAAAGGTAATCTTGTTGGAAGCGGAGTTTCTCCATTCGAATTGAATTATGATTTTAATTTCAACACCGGCGAATCAACTTTCAATCAAATTCCTATTGAAAAACTTCATATAAAATCTAAAGCTGCTGATAGAAAAATAGAACTTGAATTGGATGGCATTAGCAAGAATTCAGAAGCATTAATAACCGGCGAATTGGTTTTTGATAAAGATACTATTCCTGCATACAGTTTTCTCGGAAGCCTTAATCATCTCGACCTTTCATCATTTATCGAAGGAGATTATAAGAGCGATCTGAATTTCTATTTTAATGTTGATGGAAAATATTTCAATCCCGATGATATAACAGGAATCTTTGCTATCGGAATTGATTCTTCAAAATACCGGGGAACAAAAATTCACAATTCTATTGTAGATGTTACTTTCAAAAAAGATTCATCTCAAAGGGAAATTAAATTCAATTCCGACTTTGTTGACTTTGCTGTAAAGGGTAAGTTTTCAGTTAATGATGCTATAGATATAGTTGCCTACGAAGCAAAAACCATTTCAAAAATTATTTCGGAAAAAATTAAAGAGTTAAATCCCCTTTCCGTTATGAGCACAGGAATTTCCGGTACAATTGAAAACGACACATTACCCGACGTAATAAGCAAAAATCTTAAATTCGATTTCGAATTTAATTTCAAGGATTTCGCCCTTATAACAGAAATAATTGGTTACGATCGATTCGATATAATGGGTTCTGGAAAAGGTAGTGTAGAAAACAGTCCCCCTAACTTTTCAATCAGTTCAAATCTGGATTTGGATTACATAGTTTTTATTGAAGATAAATCAACATTATACATTTCCGATATTAAAACCGATCTGAATTTCGTCCGGGATAATCATCATGCAACATTCGATAAATTATCCGGCACAGCTCATTTAACAGGTAAAAGATTTTATTCCGGAACATACATCAAAGATATTTATGCCGACCTGAATTTTAACCAGAGCAGATTGTTTTTTAATGCATCTGCAAATTTTGAAGATATGGTTAAAGCTAATGCAGAAGGTTACATTTTAATGCGACCAATAGAACAGCAAATAAGAATTGGAAAAATCAAAGCAGATTATGATGGTCTGCTTTGGACTAACAAAGACACTATTGATATTTTCTTTAACCCATACAGGTTTAACATAGCAAACTGTGCTGTTTATAACGATACATCTTCAATAAGTATAAAAGGGACAATCGAAAGCAGCGGGGCTCAAAATCTTGTTCTTCAAGCCAATAATATCTCTGGAAGAATTCTGTCTAAATATTTATTTGGCAAAGATGATTTAAAATTACGGGCAGATGCCGATCTTAGAGCAGTAATTAGCGGCGACTTTGAAGAACCTTTTATCAACACATCCATAAAGTTGAATCATCTTAAATATGGTAATCATAAACTCGGTTTTCTTGATGGAACTATCCGATACTCCAACAAACTTGTTACAACAGATATAAAATTTGTCGATTCAACTTTTAATATAGAGAAGCCACTACTTACATTGAATGGAACTATTCCAATTGATCTTAGCTTTGCAACTGTTGCCAATAGAATTAGCGAAACCAAGCAAATTAATCTGAAATTGAATTCCAAAGATTTTGACCTCCGGTCATTTGCAAATTTAATTCCAAGGATTGCAGATCAACGCGGAAATTTGGTAACAGATCTTTCAATTACAGGAACATTAGACAAACCGGTTTTTTCCGGTTTCGTTAATTTGAAACAAGGTTACTTTAGATCGGTCGATACTAATTTACCTTACAACTGTAATGTAAAACTGAATTTTAGTCAGCAAGGATTATTAATCGATACATTAATAGTAGCAAATGCCGGCGGCACAAAATACCCGGGACAAATAAAAGGGTTTGGTTCAATTATTTTTGATGGATTTAAACCGAAGGATATGTCGATTCGCTTTAATGGAGATTTAGCCCTCTTCAGCGATGCCTCACGCTCTACAAGTCCTTTCCTGTATGGCGATCTTCAAATAGGAACTGCGAGCGATTGGTTGTTAACACTACGTAATAATGTTTTGTTCTTTAAGGGAGATATTTTACTTAAAGAAACAAATCTTACATTAACCACATCGGATCAATCAACCGTAACAAGCAGTAATTACAATGTTATTTATGTTGTAGATTCGAGTAAAATTGATCTCGAACAAATAAGATTCGAAGAAATTCTTGCTTCAGATAATTCAACCGGTAAAAATAACGGTGATGAATCGATAAGAATTGATTACGAAGTTGGTGTTAAAGTTGAAAATAGTGCACGGATTAATATTGTCCTCTCGCAAGTTGTAAATCAAAAATTGCTTGTTGAGATGCGTGGTGAATTAAATTACGAAAGCGTTGCCGGCGAAGTCCGTGCCCAGGGTGCTTTCGATTTAATGAACGGTTCTAAATTAGAATTCTTTAAAACATTTGATGCCGAAGGGAAAATCCGTTTTGAGACAGATGTTACAAATCCCTATCTGGATATTATTGCAACTTACACAAGCGATTATATCGACCCAGTAAATCCAAACTT
>JBBIHP010000065.1:0-7798 GCA_037446915.1 Ignavibacteria bacterium | reverse complement strand
ACCACAGGATGTTGCTGTTAAAATTAAAATTGCCGGGCCGCTGAAAGACCTTGGCAAAAACCTTGCAAGCAATACAGAAAGTATTGGCGTTTATGTTGGACAGAGAAATATTCAAAACAATGTTAGAGAAACACGATACGATTATTCGGATGCATTTTCATTCATCTTAATTGGAAAATTCAAAGATGATCTTACTGCGCAGGATCGTGCACAGGTAGCAGGACAGACAAATGCAATTGGAAATACTGCAACTTCATTCCTTGGTTCGGTACTATCAAGTTTCGTTAACTCTGCAGTTGGGGATCTTGTTAACAATATTCAAATAAGTCAAACCGGTGACTATACAAAATTCAGTTTATCCGGCCGCATTCAGAATCTTCGTTATAGTTTCGGCGGAACTACGGAAGTATTTCAAAATATAGGTAAAGCCAATCTTAAAATTGAATATCTCTTCAATCCAAAATTTTTGATCCGCCTCGAAAGAAAAGATCCTATTGGCCAGATTTATGTACTGGATGAAAAAATAAATGAAATGGCATTAAAATATAAATTTGAGTTCTGATGAAAAAAGAAATTAAATCTTACTTTAAAAATCATTCCTCGCTTAAACTTAAATCCAGAGAAATTGCCAAACATTTTGGAATTACTGAAGAATATGAATACGCCGAACTGAAAAGCGTTCTCTTCAATTTAACCGAAGAAGGATTCCTTCAAAAACAAGGTAAACGTTACTCTTTAAATGATTCCAGTACCGATAAATTGATCGGGCAACTCCAGATAATAGGCGAAGGTGATTACGGGTTTGTTGTTTTGAAAGGTCAAAATAATAAGACCGATGTTTTCATACCGGGGAAAAACCTCGGGACTGCATTTGATGGTGATACAGTTCATATAATCTTGATGGCAAAGAAGCACGGTAAGAATATAGAAGGTAGAATAATTGATGTTGTAGAACGCACTCAGAATGAAATTGTTGGAAGACTCGAAAAAAGTAAATCATTTTATTTTGTTGTTCCGGATAATAAGAAAATTCACCGCGATATTTATGTGGCAAATAATTTCCTTAAGAATGCTAAGGTTGGCGATAAAGTTGTAATTGGAAAAATTGAATGGAAATCTCCCGATGTCAATCCCGAGGGACAAATTCTTGAAGTGCTTGGCAAATCAGGAACTTATGATGCAGAGATTGCTTCAATTGCACGCGAATTTGGTATTGCATATAAATTCTCTGATAAGATTCTTAAACAAGCCGATTCAATTTCCGAAATTATTCCCGATGAAGAAATCAATAAACGGCTCGACCTTAGGGAGACCGTTACATTTACAATCGATCCTGAAGATGCAAAGGATTTTGATGATGCCGTTTCGGTTGAATCACTTCCAAACGGGAATTTTTCTGTTGGCATTCACATTGCCGATGTTAGTCACTATGTTAAGAATAACTCCCCCATTTATAAAGAAGCGTTAAACCGTGGTACAAGTGTCTATTTAGTCGGTAAAGTAATTCCGATGCTTCCCGAAAAATTATCCAATGTAATTTGTTCACTCGTTCCAAACAAAGACCGGCTTACATATTCTGTAATAGTTGAAATTACACCCGCTGCCAAAGTTGTTTCCTATGAAATAAAGAAGAGCATTATTAACAGCAAGAGAAGATTTACATACGAAGAGGTTCAAAAAATAATTGAAGATGGTAAAGGAGAATTCAGCGATAAAATTCTACAGCTTAACGACATTGCTCAAAAGCTGCGAGCTAAAAGAATTAAGAAAGGAAGCATAAACTTTTTTTCTCCTGAAGTTGTCTTTAAACTGGACAAAAATGGAATCCCTGTTGAAATAAATATTAAAGAGGTTCGTGAAAGCAATAATTTAGTAGAAGAATTTATGCTTCTTGCAAATCAAATTATTGCAGGTCATGTAAACCCTAAACAGAACAAAATCAACAAACCTTTTGTTTATAGAATACATGATTTACCTGACAGGGAGAAGATTTTTGAATTTGCCAGGTTTGTTAAATCGCTTGGTTACTCATTCGATCCAAACTCAGCTAATAAATCAAAACAGTTTCAGCAATTGCTAGAAAGTTGTGAAGGGACCGAAGAGGAAGCTGTAATTAATGAAATTGCAATAAGGTCTATGGCCAAGGCAATATATTCTACTAATAACATCGGTCATTACGGACTGGGATTTAAGAACTATACTCATTTTACTTCTCCTATCCGAAGATTTCCGGACCTTATTGTTCATAAACTGATTTTTGATTATACAAATAATAAAGAGAATAATTTTTCAGTAGAAGATTTGGAAGAAATTTGCAATCATTCATCAGAAAGAGAACGAAATTCAATTAATGCCGAAAGATTATCGGTGAAGTTGAAACAAATTGAGTATCTGCAAGGTAAAGTAGGAGCTGATTTTCATGGAGTTGTATCCGGTATTACTAACTTTGGAATTTTTGTTGAGTTAAGCCATACCTTAGCAGAAGGTTTAATTAAATTTAGAGATATGGAAGATGATTATTACATCTTTGATGAAAAAAATTATACTATAACAGGTAAAAGAACCGGAAGAAAAATAAGATTAGGCGACAAAGTAAACGTAAAATTAGCAAGTGTAGATAACGAAAAACGGGAGATTGATTTTACGCTACTCGACTAAAAAGAATTTAGAGAGGTATCATTATGAAAAAAATATATTATACTTTTTTATTCTTACTAATAATCTCAAGTATTGTTTCTGCTCAGTTTGGACAGAATAAAGTACAGTATAAGAATTATAAATGGTTTTATATTCAATCCAGGCATTTCGATATTTATTTTGCGGAAGGCGGAGAAAAAATTGCTGAGTTTACAGCAGCTGTTGCAGAAGATGCAATTGATCAACTTCAGAAGGATGTTAATTACCAGATCAATAATCGTATAGCATTAATTGTCTATAATTCTCATAACGATTTTGTCGAAACAAATATTACAGATGAGTACCTCAGTCAGGGCATCGGGGGTTTTACCGAACCGTTTAAGAATCGCGTTGTGTTTCCATTCGAAGGTTCATACGAAAAATTCCGGCATGTTATTCACCATGAACTTGTTCATGCTCTTATGCAGGATTTATATTATGGAGGAAGTGTTCAAAATATAATTTCCAAAGGAATTACTTTGCAGCTACCTCACTGGTTTATGGAAGGAAGCGCAGAGTTTCTTTCACAGGGCTGGGAAACTAATACAGATATGTTTATTCGCAATGCAATTATTAGCGAAGTACTTCCCGATATAAATCGATTAACCGGTTATCTTGGTTACCGGGGCGGACAATCGGTATTCAAATATCTTTCGGATACTTATGGCCGGCAAAAAATTGGCGAGCTCATTAATAAAATACAGGGAATGGGTTCATTCGAAGCCGCTCTTAAAGCATCTATTGGAATTACCATGGAAGAATTAAATGAGAGATGGAAAAAAAGTTTAAAGAAAGAATACTGGCCTGATATTTCTGTTAAAGAAGATCCGGATGAATTCGCCAAAAGATTAACCGATAACACAAAAGACGGCGGCTTTTATAATTCCAGCCCGGCTATTTCTCCTCAGGGCGATAAGATTGCTTTTATATCCGACCGAGACATTTACCTCGACGTTTATATCATGGAAGTTAGCACCGGCAAGGTGTTAAAAAAAATAGTAGAAAGTGGCCGTGCCAATGATTTTGAAGAACTAAATTTACTTCAACCTTCTCTTACATGGGCGCCAGATAATAAACGAATTGCCCTCTCGGTTAAAAGCAGCGGTTACGATCGAATTAGTATTGTTGATTCTGAAACCGGAAAAAATACAGAGCTCCCTTTTCAGTTGCCCGGCATTGAATCTGTTAATTGGTCCAGAGATGGAAATAAAATTGCATTTAACGGACACAATGCAATACAATCCGATATTTATGTGTATGATTTAACAACCGGCAAACTGGATAATTTGACAAATGATATGTTCAGCGATTCAAATCCTGTCTGGTCGCCCGATGGAAGTAAAATCGCTTTCTCATCAGATAGACAGAATTACTTGAAAAGCTCTAAACTTGATAATGATTTTGCAATGTTTAATCATAACTATAATCAGCTCGACCTTTATATGGTTGATGTTGAATCACGTGAAATCAAGAGAATTACAGACTGGCCATTAAGCAATGAAAGATTTGCGGCTTTTTCAAGTGATGGAAAAGAATTACTCTTTGTATCGGATAAAAACGGAATTGACAATATTTATAAAAAAACTATTACGGATGTAAACAATTCTTCCGCAAATGAAAATAAAGCAGTACCAATTACCAATTCCTGGAGCCAGGTTAGCCAGATATCTGTTTCATCAGACGGTAAGAAATTAGCTTTTTCTGCTTTATATAAAATGGGTTACAATATTTTCTTGATCAATAATCCGTTCGAACTCAAACTCGATGTGGATTCATTAAAAGTTACAAACTATATGGCAAGTTTATTAAAGAAAGACCAGGAACCTGCCAAATTATTTGCTGATGATGATGTAGAAAAAGATACTTCTAAAATTTCGGCGGAAGCAGTTCAGGATTCTTCTAAAGAAAAATCTAAAAAAATATTTGTAGGACAGTATGTATCCAAGGATGATGAAAAAGCCGATACATTAAAAACTACTTCAAGAAGAATTGTCTTTGGCGGAAGGGATCTGGATATTGATAGTACTAGCATTCAAAGAAGAGAAGAATTATTTACACAGAAACTGGATTCCGATGGCAATTACCTTGTTAACAGATATAAAATTAATTTTACTCCGGATTTAATCTTTGCAAATGCCGGCTATAGTACTCTCTATGGTTTACAAGGAACAACGGTTCTTTCTTTCAGTGATGTTCTTGGTAATCATCGATTAATAGGATTGACTTCCTTACAACTTGATATTAAGAATAGTGATTACGGACTTGCTTATTATTACCTTGAGAATAGATTGGACTTTGGCGTAGAAGCTTTTCATACTGCAAGGTTTTTATACCGTTCATCATTTTTCGGTAGTGAATTATACCGTTACAGAAATTTTGGTTTGGTTACTTCTGTAAGTTTTCCGTTAAATAGATTCTACAGACTTGATGGTTCTCTTAGCTTAATGCATGTTTCTTCTGAAAATCTGGAAAACCTGTTCGTTCCATCAGATAAAGCAACTTTTCTTGTCCCCGCTTTTAGTTTTGTTCACGATAATGTAATGTGGGGATATACTTCGCCAATTGAAGGTACACGCTACAATTTAACGCTATTTGGTAATCCGGGTATCTCCAAGAAAACACAGAGTTTCTACTCGGCTGTTTACGATTACCGTACATACATGAGGTTCTGGTTCGATAATTCCTTTGTTGTTCGATTATCAGGTGGATTTTCGGGTGGTGCAAATCCTCAAAAATTCTTTATAGGCGGTACCGATAATTGGGTTAATCGTACATTTGCTACACAGGATATTCCTGTTGAATCTGCATCGGACTTTGCATTCCTTTCACCGGCATTACCGTTGAGAGGTTTTGATTATGCAGAACAAATTGGCTCAAAATATTCTTTACTAAATCTTGAATTACGAATGCCACTGATAAGATATCTACTTACAGGTCCGCTTCCAATTCTATTTCAGAATATTCTCGGCGTTGCATACATCGATGCAGGTTCTTCATGGAATGATACTAAAAAACTTCAACTCTTCTCTAAAAATGAATTTGGCGATACTGTTACTAAAGACTTGCTTATTGGAACCGGTGTAGGTTTAAGATTCTATTTCATTACTTTGTGGCGGTTTGATGTCGCTTGGAAATATAATGTCCAGGGATTTTCTACGCCCAGATATTATTTTTCAATAGGCTACGATTTTTAAGAATTGAATTGGCACAGAAGTAATTAGGATTTACTTGTGTGCCTTTTTTATTCCGGCTTTTTAGATTCTTTTTTAGAATCTACCTTTGTTTCAGCTTTAGATGATTTAGTTTTATAATCCGTTTGGTAGAAGCCGCTTCCTTTGAATATCGGACCGGCACCCATACCAATAAGTCTTTTAACATGTCCTTTACATTGGGGACATTCATTTACTGGATCTTCCGTTATTTTTTGAAACATTTCAAATTGTTGTCCGCACTCCAGACATTTATATTCATAAGTTGGCATACTACCCTATTAATATTTGATAATCGGCTTGCAAAAATAGTTAGTTGAAAAATCAAATCAAATTTCTACTTTGTTTTTAATTATTTTTGCATATTGAATATGAAAAAATACTGGCTTATTAATGAAAAGAAATTTATCTCTTATTTTATTGTTATTCTTAAGCGGTTGCCTTAATTATACACAGGTAACAACTATTAAAATAGATGGATCCGGTAATATGTTTATTCATTACTGGATGAAATGGACATCAACACGCGATTCGATTGTTGTAGATCAATTAGGATTATTCAACAGGGATTCGGTTTATAAAGAGTTTACTTCAACATTCAGCTCAATAAAAAATGTGGAAGTCTATAAGGATTTTTCTGATAGTACAATTCACGGTAAAGTTGATTTTGAATTCAACAGTCTCGATTCCTTAAATCAATTACCCGCATTTAGAGATTCCAAATTAACAATAAAAGATGGAGAGGATAACACAAAAATCTTTTCTCAATTCATTGCACCAATTGCTACCGGATTCGGAATTAAGAGTAAGAACTTTTCACTAACTTATATTTATTACCTACCAGGCGAAATTCTTAATCACAATGCAACCGAGATATCAAGAAACAAATTAACATGGCAGTATTATCAGGATGAGATAGGAACCGGAAAGTATATATCAGCAACCTACCGTCCATTCAAACTAAAGGAAACGCCAGAGTGGATTTATATAATTGCATTAATAGTATTAATTGTGGTGGTTGCTTTTTTATTCAGCAAAAGATTTAAATAGAATTTTTCCTCTAAGTTCTTAATTTATATTGACTTGCCAGTAATCTTAAGATTTGACTGGGCTATATTAATTCCATATATTTGGCGTCTGTTTTTTGTATAACAATTAAAAATCCGTTTTGGAACAAGAACCATTAATTTTTTCTGGAAGATCTAATCCTGAATTAACTGCAAAAATTTGCAAGTACCTTAATTTACGTCAAGGTGAGATAGACTATAAAAAGTTTAGTGATGGCGAAATTTGGGTAAAATTTAAGGATAATATCCGCGGAAGAGATGTTTATATTGTGCAATCTACACATCCACCGGCAGAAAATTTAATGGAATTGTTAATAATGCTTGATGCTGCCAAACGGGCATCTGCAAAAAGAGTTACAGCTGTTATTCCCTATTTCGGGTATGCCAGACAGGATAGAAAAGATCAGCCGCGGGTTTCAATATCTGCAAAACTTGTTGCTAATTTGATTACCGTTGCAGGTGCTGATAGAGTGATTACAATGGATTTACATGCAGCACAAATCCAGGGATTTTTTGATATTCCATTCGATCACTTATATGCATCACCTGTCTTTACTGTTCTTTTCAAAGAAAAAACAGAAAATTTACTTGTTGTTGCTCCAGATATTGGAGGAATTAAATTAGCAAGGTCTTATGCAAATAAACTTGATGCGGATTTTGTTGTAATTGATAAACGCAGAGCAAAGCATAATGTTGTTGAGTATATGAGTATTATTGGTGACGTAAAAGGTAAAAACATTCTTCTTGTTGATGATTTAATTGATACGGGAGGAACATTTGTTACAGCAGTTAAAACACTTAAGGAAAGCGGTGCAAAGAAAATTTACGGTATCGCTACTCACCCGT
>JBBIHP010000064.1:0-17074 GCA_037446915.1 Ignavibacteria bacterium | reverse complement strand
CGTAAAAAAAGTTTGGGGTGCGGAAATTATTAATATTCATATTGATGAACTAAAAAATTCAATTCAGCAGATAACCGATGAAGAAATAGAAGACGAACATTTTTCATTTGTAAATAAAGCGGCAAACATAAAAGAGCCGTCGAAAAAAGAATTGCACAATGTTGTAAAAGTTTATGCAGCATTAAAAAAGCTTGTTGACCAATATAGAATTGATAGTCTTTCGATCCGCTGTTTTGATCTTGTAACCGATTTGAAGACAACCGGTTGTTTTGCGTTATCCAAACTTAACGACTTTGGAGTTGTTGCCGGTTGCGAAGGAGATATAGTCTCTACACTGGGAATGATCTGGGCAAGCTACTTAACAGATCAGATACCCTGGATGGCTAACCCGGCAAGAATTGACGAGCAGAATAATTCATTATGGCTTGCACACTGCACGGTTCCGATCGGAATGGTTGATAACTACAAACTCCGCTCTCATTTTGAATCGGGACTTGGAGTTGGAATTGAAGGGGAGCTTTCTAAAGGTAAGGCAACATTATTCAGGCTGGGCGGAGCCAACCTTGATAAGTTGTGGGTATCGAATGCCGAAATTGTTCAATCGGGGGCAGAAGAAAATCTTTGCAGAACTCAAGCACTGATTAAGCTGCATGGAAGTTACAAAGTATCGAATATTTTAAGTGAGCCGCTTGGTAATCACATGCTTCTTCTCCGCGGAAATTATTCAAAAGAGCTTTCTGCCTGGTGGGAAATGTTTATCGGTTCTTAAGCAAGCAATTGATCGGCTATTTTAACAGCGTCATAAGCATCTCTTCCGTAACCATTTGCACCAATCTCGTCTGCAAATTTTTGATTGAGCGGTGCTCCTCCAACAATAAAAGGAACACTAATACTTTTCTCTTTAAAGTGATCAATAACCGGTTTCATGTTTACCATAGTTGTAGTAAGTAAGGCAGACATACCAATTAAATTTGGTTTATGTGTTTCGTATTCCTGATAGAACTTGTTAACATCACATCCGGTACCGATATCAATAACTTCGTAGCCGGCACCTTGCATCATAGTTGCAACAATATTTTTCCCGATATCGTGAACATCACCCTTTACGGTTCCGATCAAAATTTTTCCTTTGGATTTAACAGCGCCTGAAAGCATAAGCGGTTCAATAACTTTCATAGAGGTTTTCATAGCGCGTGCAGAAACAAGAACCTGAGGAACATACATTTGATTGTCCCTGAAACGTTGACCGACGACTTCCATTCCTTTCATCAAACCATCATTCAAAATTGTTTGAGGATCGCATTTATCATCAATTAATTCCTGTGTAATTTTCTGAGCATCAAGATGTTTGCCGGCAATAACAAATTGTGCAAGTTCGCTTAAATTTTCCTGTGTGGTCATTTTAATCACCCGGTATAGATTTTTGATTTTCGGGTTCAAATTTAGAAAGGAAAATTATTAAATGCCTTGTTTTTAGTGGATAAAACGGAATTTTTGAAGAAGACTTAAAATTTATCGTTCTTTTTTCGATAATAAATCAAAAAGGTTCTATTTCATGAGATTACTTTATAATCTGGTTTTAATGGTATCGGTCATAATTCTATTGACTGCCTGTTCAACAGTACTTAATACTACAACACAGGATGTAGAAATAAAGACTAATCCGGCAAATGCTAAGATAACTGTTGATGGAAAAAAATTCGGCACGACTCCGCAAGTAATAAATATTGATAGGGGTAGCAACCATACAATAAAACTGGAACTGGAAGGACATGAAGCATACGAAACCCAAATTACGCGTAAAATTTCTTTCTGGTTCTGGGCAAACGCATTAAACGGATTTATCCCCGGTATGCTTACAGATATGTTCACCGGGGCAATGTATAATCTTTTACCGGAAATTATTGAAGTCGATTTAACCCCGGCGAAACCACCTGAGAAATCCGGGAAAAAATAATTCTGTTAATCTTTTGTGAATAATATTTTTCTATACTTATCGTAAATCTCATCACTTGCCAAAGCTCCGGGTGTCATGCAAATCTCAAGAGCAAATTGATTGGCAACACTATTTATTTTTTTTATTTCCATGTTGAATAAATAGCCGATACAAAGTATGGACGAGTATGCATCTCCGGCGCCAAGTGTATCTATAACTTCGAAAGGTTCTGTTTTATATTGATCAATACTTTTTCCATCTGAAATGATAGCGCCGTCTTTACCTAAGGTTACAGCAAGTAGATCAATTTCGAATATTTCCATAAGCCGGATTAGCGCAGCATAAGTTTCATTGGTTAAATTGAAATATGAGCTTAATGCAGCCAATTCACTTTCATTAATTTTTACAACATTAGAAGTCCGTAGGGATTCTTCAATCATCTCTTTAGAAAAGAATTCATGCCTTAGATTAAGATCGCAGAAATATTTAATATTTTTTCCGAAGGTTGATTGAATTGTTTTACGGGCAGCGTCATTCCTCTGCCCGAATGTCCCGAAGTAGAGCAAATCGGTTTTCTCTTCAATCAGGATTAAGGATTTATTATTGAGTGCAAAGTAATCAAAACAATTAAGTCCGCTCATTGTAAAATGCGGGGATCTGTTTTCATCAAGTGTTACTAAAACAGTTCCGGTCGGGTGATTTTTATCTATTGTAATATGCTCAGCTGGAAAGCCAATTCGGGTTAAATGTACGATCAATTCCTTTCCGTATTCATCGTTGCCAACACTCGAAATAAAATTTGCGTTGCCTAATAATTTCCAGACGTGATAAATAAAATTGAAAGGGGCACCACCTAATCTTTTCTGATCGGGGTAGATATCATAAAGAATCTCACCAATTGCGGTAACACGAAAGCTCATAAAAAAAGCATCTCCTTAATAACAAAACTAAAAGAGATGCTTTAATAAATGCAAATAGAAAAATTAATTAACGTGTGCTAACATCAATTCCTTTTTAATATTATTTACAAACTCAGCCGCACCAAGAGCAGCAATGGTTCCATCGGCAACGGCAGTTGTTACCTGACGGTACCTTTTTGCTATTGAGTCGCCGGCTGCAAAAACACCGGCTATATTGGTTGCTAAATTTTTATCCACAATAATTTCTTTCCAATCGTTTAGTTCAACTATTCCATCCAGCTTTTCTGTATTAGGCACATAACCAATAAAAATAAAAACACCATCTATATTTATCCCGGTAATTTCCTTAGTCTGCTGATGTTGTATTTTTACGCCGGAAAGTTTTTCATCGCCAGTAAACTCAATTATTTTCGATTCCATTATAAAATTGATTTTGGAATTTTTCTTTGCTTCTTCTACATAATGTTCGAATGCCTGGAAGTGATCGAACTGGTGAACAATTGTTACCTTAGATGCATATTTGGTAAGTGATACAGCTTCTTCCAAAGCCGAGTTTCCGCCGCCGACAACAATAATTTCTTTGTCCTGGAAAAAATCGCCATCGCAAGTTGCACAATACGAAATCCCTTTGCCTTTAAATTCTTCTTCACCCGGAGCGCCGATAGTTCTTGATTTACCGCCGGTTGCAATTATAACAGAATGTGCGGTGTAAACATCTTTGTTGTTCACTGTAACTTTTTTTGTTTCGCCGCTCAGATCCAGTTCTGTAATCTTAAGGTTGCTTTTAATTGTGCAGCCGAACTTTTGAGCTTGAGATTTCATATTCCTTGCAAGTTCATATCCGCTAATTGATTCGATGCCCGGATAGTTTGCAATTTCATGCGTCAACACCATTTGTCCGCCAACAGCACCTTCATTAAGAATAAGTGTATTGACCTTTGCGCGGGATAAATAAATTCCCGCGGTTAAGCCGGCAGCTCCGCCTCCAATAACAATTACATCATAATGATTCTGCATCGTGTTATTTCTCTTACAGTTTAAAAATTAGTTATTACCGAAATGTTCATCCAGAATTTCTGTGATCTGCTCTTTTGATTGAATAGAGCTTGTTGCTTTAACGACTTTCCCGTTCTTATAATAAACAACAAACGGTAATCCCTGGAAACTTCTGCATTCGGGTAGATTTCTAATAACTTTTGCATCCGGAGTGTCAAATTCCATATCTGCGAATTTTATGTTCTTATATTCCCCTTCAAGTTCTTCCATCGATTCATAAACGGGAATACACATCGGTCCCATTCTACCGCAGCAGATCATAACATTTTCATTTTCCTGTAAAAGTTTTGTGTGTTCCTGTTCGGATAAAACGTGGGTTAGATTTGTTCTTAACATTTTTTCTCCTGTGTTTATTTTTTTTTGAAATGTTAGATGTAATCCGGCACTAAAGGATTCACATGTGAGGGAATAATAAGACAATTAAAATTCCGGCTAAGTAGCTCGCTTTAATTGAACGAAGAGAGCACCAATAGCGGCTATTACCATTCCAAGAATTTCTTTTAGTGAAATTGATTCACCTAAAAATATCCACGCAAGCAGAGCAATTTGAATTAGCATTGTTCCGTTGATTATGCTTGATTCCATTGCGGTTAAAGAGCGTAGCGAAATATTCCAGAGTGTAAAAGCCAGAGCTGTATTTATTAATGCCAGCCATAACAAATACAGAATAGTAGTAAAGTTAATAGCGGGTAACCCCTGAACAATAATTCCGGTAATTAGCAGAAGAACCGCACCAACCCCCATGCTTATTACCGTAACTACAAGAGGATGATGTTTTCCACTTCTGTTTATATCCCTGCCAAGAATTGCGGAGCCGGAATTGGCTAATACACCAATTGACATTACGATTAATCCAAGTGTTTGAGCGCTGGAAAGAGAAACAGGAAAAAAGTAAACAAGTATTCCAACGATAAATAAAATTGTTCCTATCCATTGTTGCTTTGTCGGGATTTCGGAAATAAGAAAAATTCCAAGTAGTGCAACTATAATGGGAGTGAAGTTAAGCCATAGACTAACTGTAACGGAAGGAAGCAGAGACAATCCGATAAATTGTGTTCCCTGTGTGGCAGTATAAAAAATTATTCCAAGAAGAATTAATTTTTGCCATGTTTTCTTATCCAAACTTTTGATCTCTTTTATTTTTTTTTTACGGAAGATGAATGGAAGAAGAATTATAAATGCAATAAAGTATCTCAATCCGGCAAAAGTTAAAGGAGGGATTTCTTTAAGACCTAGTTTAATAATCACAAATGATGTGGACCATAAAAATGTAACAAGCAGCGCAAGAAAAATTGCAGATGTTCTCGATATCTGTTTAGAAAAAATTTTTACCTCATCTAAATTATTTTCCGAAAAAAAGTTTTAGAGCATACAGAAAAAGAAAGACAGCAAAAATTTTCTTAAGCGTTCCTTCTGGTAAATTGATAGCATACAACGAAGAAATATAACTCCCTATAACAAACGTAATTACCATTATTGCAACAGCTTTCAAATTGATGTGTCCAGCTTTATAATAATTCATTACTGCCAGAATTCCGATTGGCAACAGGAGCAATCCAAGCGATGTGCCCTGTGCATCTTTTTGTGTATAACCAAGAAATCCCACAAGCATTGGAATTATTACAATTCCACCGCCAATCCCGAGAACTCCGCTTACAAGTCCGCCGGTTAAACCTATAATTAATAGAATAATTGTTTCATTCATATTCTTTCTTTCCGATATTTTGCATGCAAAATAATTCTCTTAAAAATAATCACAAAATTACTGCGGGATTAATTCCATCAGAATCCATTCGTCCGGATCAATCTTAAAATCCTGATTGTTGCTTAATTCAACTTCCCCCTTTCCATTATTCATTTCAACCCGCGTTATCTTATCGCCCGATTTTACTTCAACCGGTAAGTAGAAAGGAAGATTGTTAATAGTTTCCCACCAGAGGGAGAGTTTGTTTTCCTCAACTTTATAATTAAGTTTTGGAAGAGGTGCATTCCTTAGATAGACTTCGAAAAACCAGTCCAATTGTTTGCCCGAAAACTTTTCTGCAATTTTCATTATCTCATCTGTATCGGCATTTCTGCATTGTCTTCCGTCGGTAATATGTTCCATTTCTTCAGTTGGATAAGCCCATCTTCTAAGTAAAGTAAAGAAAGCATCATCACCAACATAATAACGAAGTGTATGAACTATCCAGGCACCTTTGTTATAAATGTCTCCGGTATAAGCTTCGCTGCTTGTAAGCTCGGCACGCGGAGCCACCGGTTTTTTATTTTGAATTCTTTTATACTTTCTTAGATAACCGATATATTCTTTTTTACCGTAAACCTTTTCCAGATAGAGTGGCTGCAAGTACAATCCAATTCCTTCGTGAATCCAGAAATCGCTCCAGTCTTTTACGGTTACAAGATTACCGAACCACTCGTGCGAAAATTCGTGGTGATGTAACCAATCAATTGGGAAGTTAGGATCATCTTTCCATCCGTATCCATAAGCAATAGCTGTTTGATGTTCCATACCAAGATGTGGGGTTTCGACTACCGAATATTTATCTGCACGGAAAGGATACGGTCCGCACAGTTCTTCATTTACTTTCATGTGTTGTAAGAACTGAACAGAATGTACTTTGGCCTTATCATAACTTTCCGGAAGAACCCAGACTGTAAACGGAAATTTTTCGCCGGTAATACTTATGTAGTTGTATTCAATCGGTTTATATGGACCCAGGTAAAACATGATATTGTAATTGTTGATTGGAGTTGAAACGAACCAATTCCATGTTTTAGTGCCATCGGTATTGTTAACAGAAGAAATAAATCTTCCGCTGCTAATGCAAACAAGGTCTTTAGGAGCTGTTATGTGTAATGAAACCGAATCGGGTTCATCGCTTGGATGATCTTTACACGGAATCCATATATCAGCGCCGCCGCCCTGGCATGTTAATGTAAGCCAATCGATATTATCCTTAGTCTTACGCCACAGAAATCCATCATCCCACGGTGGATTTTTTGCAATGCGCGGTTGACCGTAGTAAGTTATTGCAAAAACTATTTTTTCGTTGGTCGTTATCTCATTATTAAAATCAAGAAAAATCTTACCATTATTATGTTTAAACGAAATGGAATTTGAACCCGGCTCTATCAATTTAATGTTACTAATTGTAAAGGTTGTGTCTAAATCAACAATCATCTGTTTAAAACTTTGTGTTGATGTTGCTGAAATTGTTACGGTTCCGCCAATCGACTTTGTAACCGGATCGATTTGTAGGTTTAAATCGTAATGTGTTACATCGTAGCACGATTGTTCGGGTAAAAGCTTACCCCCGGAATCCTGTGAACCGAACTGGGCAAATAAATGAATCGAGATAAAAAATAAGAAAATCAAATTTTTCATTTTACTCTCATTTTTACTTTTATGAAATTAGGCACACAAAAATCCCAATGGATGTTGTGAAAATAAAGTTATCAAAAATAAATACCAATCGGCATAATGAAATAATTTTGTAATACAAAAAGGGGAAAATATGCGGTCCAAACTTTTTCTTTTATCGGCACTATTTTTATTGTTGATCTTTTCCGGATGTTCTAAAAAATCATCATCCGAAAGTCAGATCGATAAGCAGGTATTACTTAAACATATAGAAGAAATTTCATCGGATAAATTTTTAGGTAGAAAACCAACTACTAAGGGGGAAGAGGTTACAATCTCCTATCTGGTAGATGAGTATAAGAAACTTGGATTGCTTCCGTTAAACGGAGATAGCTATTTGCAGCCACTACCAATTGTTGAAATAACGCCCGACTATCCAAAGCAGCTTGTAATTAAAGGTAAGAACGGCAATGTAGTCCTAAACCATGGTGATGATTTTGTTGCGGTAACTAAACGAATTGAAGACAGAATAGAAGTGCTAAACAGCGATATTGTTTTTGCGGGTTATGGAATTGTTGCGCCTGAATACGGATGGAATGACTATGAAGGAATTGATGTTAAAAATAAAATTGTTATTGTAATGGTTAATGATCCCGGTTATGCTACTAAGGACTCTACACTATTCACTGGAAATAGAATGACTTATTACGGCAGATGGACTTATAAGTACGAAGAAGCTGCGCGACAAGGAGCTGCTGGAATATTAATAATTCACGAAGATGGTGCCGCAAGTTATCCGTGGGGAGTTGTTCAGAATGGAAGAATGGGTTCTCAATTAGTTATTGACGATGGAAAGAAAAACGGTAGCGCATGCAAGTTTGAAGGATGGATAACACTTAATAAAGCAAAAGAAATGTTTTCACTTGCCGGATTAAATTTAGATGACGAACTAAAAAGAGCAGCACAGAAAGGTTTCAAATCCAGACCGTTGGGTTTAACCACATCTCTTATGATGAAAAACAAGCTTACATTTTTAACAACCAATAATGTGCTTGGCTATTTCCCCGGCTCCGAGCGTCCGGACGAATTTGTTTTCTATATGGCGCACTGGGATCATTTTGGTTACGATTCAACATTAACCACCGAAGACAAAATTTTTAACGGCGCGGTTGATAATGCTACCGGGGTTGCCGGAATTCTTACTATTGCTAAAGCTATCAAAGACCTACCGGTAAAACCGAAACGCTCAACCGTGTTTTTCGCAATTACTATGGAGGAGTTCGGTTTACTCGGTTCTAATTATTATGTTAATCATCCTTTAGTACCATTAGAAAAAACAGTTGCTGCAATTAATCTTGACGGGTTAAACATTTTCGGTCCAACAAAAAACTTTTCTGTTATTGGACTCGGCTTATCGGAACTTGATAATTACATTAAAGAAGAAGCCGGTAAGATGGGTAAATCACTTATGTCCGAAATGAATCCCGAAGCCGGTTCATATTTCAGATCGGATCATTTTAATTTTGCTAAAGTTGGTGTGCCGGCTGTTTATTTAAGCGCCGGTAACGAACACATGACTCAACCAAAAGATTTTATGGAGAAAGCATCAAGTAAGTGGGTAAGAGAAAACTATCATAAAGTAACCGACAACTACGATCCGGCAAGCTGGAATTTTGAAGGAATGATGGAGCAGCTTCAGTTTATTTATAATGTTAGCACTCATGTTATAAACGGAACGACTTTCCCTCAATGGAATGAAAATGCACCTTATAGGGTAATTAGAGAGAAGATGGTAAAGAAATAATGTCAATTAAATTAATTATAGGAATTAGAGAATGAAAAAGAAGAAAGTTGTTCCACAGAGATTTAATCCATGGCATCATGTAGATTATGGAAAGGATGCGCCGGAGGTTGTAAATGCTATAATCGAAATACCATTCGGTTCAAAATCCAAATACGAATTACATAAAGAAAGTGGTCTGTTGAAATTAGATCGGGTTCTCTATTCAGCAGTTCATTACCCGGCTAACTATGGATTTATTCCTCAAACATTCTGCGACGACGAAGATCCGCTCGATATTCTTGTATTGTGTTCCGCCGAGGTTGACCCTTTATGTATTATTGAATCGAAAGTAATAGGATTGATGCGAATGGTTGATGATGATGAAGAGGACGATAAAATAATTGCTATTGCTAAAAATGACATTGCATTAAACTATATTGATGATTTAAAACATCTTCCGCCACACACTACAATTCAGCTTAAAAGGTTCTTTGAAGATTATAAGAAACTTGAACACAAGCATGTTATTGTAAATAAGTTTTTTGGTAAGAAAGAAGCTTACAAAGTTATTAAGGATTCAATAGCGAGGTATAGAAAAGAATTCAATGTTTAGTCCTTTTTGAATCTATCGTGATATTTCCAGAAAAGGTACATCGGTAATCCGGCGCCGATTAATATAAATCCCATCATTGCATTGCTTGTATCCGATACAATTGTATTAACAAGAAAGAAGAACGCAAATATTACAAAGATAGCCGGTGTGTAGGGATAGCCCCATACTTTGTATGTTCTTTCTTCATCTTTCATTTTTTTGCGTAGTATAAACACTCCGAATGCACCAAGCATATAAAACAACCACGTAGCGAATATTACATAATCAGTAATTGTATCGAATGAACCAGACATTACAAGAACGCAAGACCAGATACCCTGAACAACAAGCGACACATGTGGTGTATGATACTTCGGGTGAACCTTTCCCAAACTATAGAAAAACAATTTTGCTCTTGCCATTGCAAACGGAACACGGGCGGTTGCCAATATACTTCCATTAAGAGCCCCGAATGTTGAAATGATAACAGCCAAAGAAATTATCATTCCTCCGCTTGCACCAAATATTTTTTCTGCAGCACTTGCTGCAACAAGAGGTGACCTTGCCATTTCATCTATCGGTAAAACATATAAATAGGCGATATTGATCAACACATAAACGGCCATCACTATTAATGTGCCGTAAATTAGCCCGCGCGGAACATTTCTCTTTGCGTCTTTAACTTCGCCAGAAACAAATGTAATATTGTTCCATGCATCATAAGCCCAGAAAGCCCCGGCAAATGCTAATCCAATCAAGCTGAATAAATTTTTTGAAACTGATTCCGGGATTGCGAATCCCGAATATACATTAGATAAACTTCCATTACCTAAAAACAGAATCAAAAACGTAATAAGTAGTATGGTTATTATTTTTATGTATGTAACAATTGTTTGAACTATGCCGCCGAAAAAAACCCCAAGATAATTTACAATTGTTAGAAAAGCTGTACATAAAATTGCAACAGCTTTTGTTCCGAAATCGACAAACGGATAAATCTTGCCGACAAGAGGCATAAAGACTGAAAACTCTTGCCACGATTGTGGAAGCTGCGGGTATTTTATAAAGTATCCCAAATACTCTGCAAAGACGTATGCTATTGCAGCTTGACTTCCGGTTTGAATTACCGAAAGAATTGACCATCCGTACAAATATGCAGTAAAATCGCCGTACATTTTTCTGAAGTAAACATATTGACCGCCAGTTGAATCGATCATTCCGGAAATTTCTGCGTTTACAAGAACGGCTATCATTGTTATTAGTCCGGCAGCTATCCAAACAAAAATTAATAATTCAGGGGAGCCAAGTTGTTCGGCCATAATAGATGGTTTTCTAAATATACCCGATCCAATCATAGAGCCGGCAACAATCATTATTGCTGCGGTGAGAGTCAATTTTCTTACGAGGTCGTCTTTAGGAGATTTGTCAGTCATCCACTCTCTTTAAAATTGTGGGCAAAATAAGCATCTTGATTGAAATCTCAAACAATTTTTTTTTAGTATTTGGAGCCTTTTCAAAAGATTTAACAATTTGTTAACATTGAATTTTAACAAATCCTCATAAAAAGACTGTGATAATTTCTAAATTTGTCGGCAGTGATTTTGAAAAATTCCACATCGAATAAATTGAAAACACATAAATACAATTCTTATGGAGCTTTTGATTGGAAACCTATCTAATTCTGGTTGTTATTTTGTTTGTTCTTGCCGCATCAGATCTTATTGTTGGAGTTGCAAACGATGCAGTTAATTTTCTCAATTCAGCGCTTGGTTCTAAAGTAGCACCCCGTCACATAATTCTTCTTGTTGCAAGTCTTGGGATTGTTGTCGGAACATTATTTTCAAGCGGTATGATGGAAGTTGCCAGGTCGGGGTTTTTTAATCCTACCAGGTTTACTCTAAATGAAGTAATGGTAATCTTTCTTGGTGTAATGTTTACAGATGTTCTGCTTTTAGATTTGTTTAATACTTTCGGAATGCCCACTTCAACAACAGTATCTCTCGTATCATCATTACTCGGCGGATCTGTTGTGTTGGGATTAGTAAAACTGGGACAAGCCGGAAAAGGAATTGAACAATTAGGAGATTATATTAACACGGCAAGAGCTCTTGGAATATTTTCTGCTATTCTACTTTCTGTAGTTGTTTCTTTTATTGCCGGGGTTATGGTTCAATACCTATCGCGATTATTATTTACATTTAACTTTGAGCGGACACTAAAGAGATATGGCGCAATTTGGGGTGCACTGGCACTAACATCAATTACTTACTTTATTTTTGTAAAAGGCGCTAAAGGAACAACTTTTCTTTCGGAAGAGAATATTAAATGGATTTATAACCATACCTTGACAGTTCTTAGTATTAATTTTCTTTTCTGGATGATAATACTTCAATTGTTCTTGTGGTTCACTAAATTAAATGTACTCCGGCCAATAGTTCTAATTGGTACCTTTTCGCTTGCACTTGCTTTTGCCGCAAACGATCTTGTAAATTTTATTGGTGTACCGCTTGCCGGGTTAGCATCATATCAAATAGCCTCACAAAGTACTAATCCGCTGGGCATAACGATGGATGCATTACTTGAACCGGCAAAAGCAAATAACCTTATTTTAATTATTTCTGGTTTTGTGATGGTTGGAACGTTATGGTTTAATAAAAAAGCCAGAACAGTTACTAGAACAGAAATTAATCTTGGCCGTCAGTTTGAAGGTTATGAAAAATTTGAGTCGTCGGTTCTTGCAAGAAATATTGTTCGATTATCAATGGGACTTGGCCAGGCAATAAAAAGTAAAATACCGGTTTCAATTTATAACAGGATAGAAAAACGGTTCGACACATCTAAAACATCACTTTCAAAATTTGATAAACGGGATAAACCGGCATTCGATTTTATAAGAGCCATTGTTAATCTGATGGTTGCCAGCAGTTTAATTTCATTAGGAACGGCTTACAAACTTCCTCTCTCAACAACCTACGTAACCTTTATGGTTGCAATGTCTTCATCATTTGCCGATAGAGCCTGGGGTAGAGAAAGTGCTGTTTACCGTGTAAGCGGTGTATTAACTGTTATTGCCGGGTGGTTTCTTACTGCATTTCTTGCTTTTATGAGCACCAGTATTCTTAGTTTGTTAATGTTTTTTGGCGGGCTTCCGGTTACTATTGCAATAATTGTGCTTGTATTCTTTTTAGTTATCCGTTCCAATCTTCATCATGCAAAAAGAGAGAAAAAAGCTGCTAAGATGGAAGCTGCGATTGTATCTGATGAAAAAACCGCGCTGCTTGATAACCTTGTTGACGATGTTAAACAATACCTTTCTAATGCGCACAATATTTATGATGATGTTTACGGAGGACTTGTAAACGAAAACCGTAAGAAACTTAAAAAAGCTGTTAAGGAATCGAAAGATCTTGATGAACACGGCTCAATTATTATGGGAAAACTTTTACAGGAAGCCGTATTAATTGATGATACATTTTCTAATGAAGATATAAATTTAGGCAGAACCGTATCTTCTATACGCGATATATCCGCTTCTTTAAAGGACATCTCTAAAATCTGTTTCGATCACGTTGATAACAACCATTCGGGATTAGCGAAAGATCAAAAAGAAGATTTCAAAGAATTGAAGAATTTGATTACGTCAGAGTTCGACTTAGTGGCCAGTAAATTCTCCAAAAAGGATTTGTCTAAACTTGAAGATCTTCAGGAAAAAATTCAGGACATAAGAAAATCAATTAGTAGGCTAGATAAAAATCAAATTGCCAGAATTAAAAAAGGGGAATCGAAAGTTAGAACTAATTTACTCTTTATGAATATTCTTTTTAAAACGGAACAGATTTCTAATAATGTTTCTGAGATAATAAATTTCAATAAAGAATTACTGAAAAAGAATAATTGAGTTCTGGTATAAAAATCATAATTCTATAAAATTGATTGAAATTTTTGGATTTTGGTGTAAATGACCGATAATTAAAGCTATGTTTTTTGTTACTTTTGATTATTTTCGGGTGTAATAATTTCAGAGAGTTAGAATATAATGGAAACATCTCAAGAAAAAAGTAAGATTAACAATTTATCGTTTTACGTGTTAATGACACTGCTCGGGTTAAGTGTTGCGTTAAGTGTCGGTTACCTTTTCTATGCACTTCTTTTCGGTTGATAATTGCCCGGAATAATTAACAACAACAACTCAACTCAAAATGACTTCTAAAGAAAAAGCGCCTTTCAACCTGAGAGAAATTATTAAAGCAATGGGATTGGTCTTCGGAGATATCGGAACCAGTCCGATTTATACACTTACTGTAATCTTTCTTGTAACACCCGCAACCAAAGAAAATGTACTTGGCATACTTTCCCTGGTCTTCTGGACCCTGATAATGCTTGTAACTATTCAATACGCAATACTTGCGATGAGTTTAAGTCAAAAAGGTGAAGGCGGAATAATTGTTCTTAAAGAAATATTAAACAGTTACCTGAAAAAAGGGAAATCGGTTGCCTTTGTTGCTTTACTTGGTTTTCTCGGCGTATCTCTTTTAATGGGTGATGGTGTGATTACACCCGCGATAAGTATTCTCTCTGCAGTGGAAGGATTGGAATTAATACCAGGTATTGGTCATATTCATCAGAATACGGTTGTGATAATCACAATTGTTATTACAATACTTCTTTTTTCAATTCAGTCAAAAGGAACGGATAAAGTTTCTGCTTCTTTTGGACCTATAATGGTAATCTGGTTTTCATCTTTATTCATTTCGGGATTTGTTTCTTTAATAACAAATCTGGATATTCTTACTGCCATTAGCCCTCATTATGCGGTTGGTTTTATGACTGATAATGGAATTGCGGCGTTCATTATTCTATCCGAAGTAATTCTATGTGCAACCGGAGGGGAAGCAATTTATGCGGACATGGGTCATCTTGGCAGAGAACCGATCAGGCGGGCATGGTACTTTGTTTTCTTTGCATTGGTAATAAATTATTTTGGTCAGGGTGCCTTTGCATATCATCACGGCTTCGAAAAAAATATTCTTTTTGAAATGGTTAGAAATCAGGTAGAATTTTTATATATCCCGTTTTTAATTTTAACTCTATTTGCAACTATAATTGCATCTCAGGCAATGATTAGTGCGATGTTCTCACTTGTTTATCAGGGAATAAGAACCCACATTTTTCCTTTATTTAAAGTAAAGTACACATCTACTCATCTTAAATCGCAAATTTATATTGCATTTGTAAATTGGGGTTTATTGATTGCAGTAATCTTCATGATATTGTTGTTCAGAGCATCAACAAATCTTGCCGCTGCATACGGACTTGCAGTAATGGGCACTATGACAATCAGTTCTATTCTAATGTTTTTTATTTTTTCTAATCAGAATAGCAGGTTAAAAGAAATGACCTCAGTACTTAATCTGCTTATAAATCTGTTGTTCCTTGCAGCGGTTTTTACAAAAATTCCTCATGGTGGTTACTGGTCAATTGTTATTGCGGCAATTCCATTCATAACAATCAAAGTCTGGATTTCAGGAAACCGTGCGATTTACCGCTCGTTCCGATCTTTGCCAATAGATACTTATATAGAGAGTTTTAATCAATTATATGAAACAGGAAAAGTTCTACCCGGAACAGCTCTCTACTTTACCAAAGATCTTCATATGATTCCACCATATATGGTTCATTCAACTATAAGAGGAAATATCATTTACGAACATAATATTCTCATTTCTATTGCAACTATGGATAAACCGTTCGGAGTTCAAAAATTATTTGTGCCGGAAATAACCGAAGGGCTTTCCGGACTTGAAATTCAGGTCGGTTACATGGAAAAACTTGACATAATGAACATTTTGAAAGAAGTTGATATCGATTCAAAGGTAATGTTTTATGGTGCGGATGATATCCAGGCAAAGAAACCATGGTTGAAGATTTTCGCGTTTATTAAAAGAGTCTCTTCTAATTTTGTTCAGTTCCTCGAATTACCTTATCAGAAACTTCATGGTGTTATTACAAGAATTGAGATTTAGTATTCAATTGAAATTATCCTAAATTTATTGTAAGATTAGACAAATGAAAGCCGGTACTTTTTTCTTCAAAGGAGAAATTAATGACACGGCAAGTTGAATATATTCTAATCCCTTTCCTCTCAATACGCGTTATTCCAATAGTATCACTATATCATGAAGACTGATAATCTGAAATTAATTTTACTGTAATTTTATGCTGGGAGAAAATTATGAAAACAAAAATATTTTTTTTGATGATTGTCTCTTCGGCAATTGTATCGGGGCTTTTTGCACAACAGGTAAAGTATTGCCAGATGATTGGGAAGAGTGTAAACGATATTATAAAAGTTTACGGTAAGCCCGTTCACCAGGATCTTAGCAATCCAGATATGAAATGTGTTTTTTACCAGACAAAGACAAGTAGAACAACATTTATTGCCGGTAAGGATGGCGTGTATCAGATACAAGCCGATCTTTCATACGATACAGAAAAGGAAGCAATTAAATCAATTGACGGATTCCTTGGTGATTGCGGTTCTCAGAGTTATCAAATAGATACGCTTAGTATCGGTAATTACAACATAAAAGCTCCCGGCGTAAGAATGTCCCTTAATCTTTTTCAAAACACATATCTAAAAAAGTATGAAGTAAAGTTTAAAGCCGAAAAAAGTGAAACTAAATAATGAAATATTTGAAAAGAATTAATTGATTAAGTCAGGAACAATATTGATATTGCAGTCACACAATTGTAAAATAAAACTAATATAAGAGGGGGCTTTATGAAAAAAGCAATTTCTTTTCTTGTAGTCTTATTTGTTCTTAGTTCTGGGTTACTAATTGCACAGGATAATTCCGCAAATTGTAATTTGTTTCCTTTGAAAGGAAGACATAGCGTTGGTTTCGGTTTTGGTATGCTTAATCAACAGGAAGCAACCGTTCTTGCAGTTAAAGTAAAAGCTGAATCGAATATTATGGGTAACTTATATTATAATTACTGGTTTACTGATGAATGGGCGCTTGAGTTGAACGCAGGAATCCTTAATGCCGAAGTATTTAGTGGGGTTAGTCCGTTAGGTGTTGAACAGAAAGCAGCAACCGTTATACCTGTTCTTGTTGGTGCAAGATACTATCCATCATTTGCAGCTCTTGCAGAAAATGTTAGACCATTTGTTATTGCTCTTGTTGGAGCTCATATGGGGCATTCATCTTCAAATAAAGTTACTCTTGGAGTAAAAATTGGCTCAGAAACAAAAGTGCAATCAGTATTCGGCTCAAAATTAGGTTTAGGTATAGATGCATTTTTAAGCAGCTGGATGCGTCTGGGATTAATGGCCGGATATAATATCGGAGCTGATTTTAAAGAACCGGTTGGAACAAGAGAAAATTACAGCGGTTTCGATCTGTCGCTTAACTTTGGAATA
>JBBIHP010000063.1:10102-17358 GCA_037446915.1 Ignavibacteria bacterium | reverse complement strand
CAATTTCCAGAAATTTATCGAATGCCTTTCCGCTATTTATCATTTTAATTGCAATCTCAATTCCTTCTTCCATCGATTTTGCTTTACCGCCCAAATAAATCATTGCGCCGGATAGGTATAAACTCAATTCTAATAGATCCATCACCTTCTTACCTTGCAATACATTAATACATTCATAAACCTCCATCCAATTACCCACATAATTTCCGAGCGGCTGATTCATATCAGTAATAAATGCAATCACCTTTTTGTTAAATGCTTTTGTTGTATTAACGAGTGATTCGGTAAGCGCCAATGAATCGTCATAACTTTTCATAAATGCGCCGGTACCGGTTTTAACATCCAGAACAAGTCCGTCAATTCCCTCAGCTAATTTTTTACTCATTATGCTTGCAGTAATAAAAGGAATTGACTCGACTGTTGCGGTTACATCCCGAAGGGCGTAAATAAGCTTATCCGCCGGCGCAACTTCTTTAGTCTGTCCGGCTAAAACAGCCCCGCACTTTTTAATGATTGTTTTATATTGACCTAATGTTACATTTGTAGAAAATCCCGGAATCGATTCAAGCTTATCGAGTGTTCCGCCGGTATGACCGAGACCTCTTCCGCTTATCATTGGAACATTTACTCCGGCAGCAGCAACAATTGGTGCAAGGATTAAGGATGTTTTATCACCAACTCCGCCAGTTGAATGCTTATCAATTTTCTTTCCTTTAATGGAATTCAAGTTAATTACTTTACCGCTATAAAGCATGGAGCGTGTAAGCTGAGCGGTTTCCTGTTTTGTTAATCCATTTAAAAATCCAGCCATCAAAAATGCTGAAAACTGGTAAGATGGTATTCTTCCTAACGTAAAATTCAATATAAGAAAATCAATCTCTTCGTTAGTTAATGATTCCCCTTCTCTTTTCTTCCTTATTAATTCTACAGTGTTCATTTATTTACCTCAATTACATTAGATTTTTCTATAATAAAGTCAAACTCGGCTTCAGAGATTAATGAATAATTTTCATAATTGTATCTTTTAATAACTTTCATTTTATTGAAACGGATACTGATTTTCTATTAACTTACCATCAAAATTATTCATTATAACAGAAAACGAGGTCACCATGTTCGATCCTAATTACAAATTTACTGTAGTTGAACGCTTCCTAAAATACGCAAAAATTGAAACTACTTCAGATGAAGAATCAAAAACTTTTCCCAGCGATCCAAAGCAATTAGAACTCTCTAAACTTCTTGTTGACGAATTAAAACAGATTGGTATGCATGAAGTTGAAATGGATCAATACGGTTATGTAACCGCAACTCTTCCATCAAACACAGAGAAGGATATTCCCGTAATAGGATTTATTGCGCATGTGGATACTTCGCCGGCAGTAAGCGGTAAAAATGTTAATCCAGTTATTAATAAAAATTACAGGGGTGGTGATATTGTATTATCTAAGGATACAACTAAAATTATTGATTTTACCAGCAACCCCGAATTAAAGGATATGATCGGATTCGATATTATTACTACAGACGGCACAACATTATTAGGCGCCGATGACAAAGCCGGTGTTGCAGAAATTATTGATGCAATGAATTACCTTGTCAATCACCCGGAAATTAAACATGGAAAGATTCGTATTTGTTTTACGCCCGATGAAGAAGTAGGCCGTGGTACAGAAAAATTTGATGTTAATAAATTCGGCGCTAAGTATGCTTATACTATTGATGGCGGAACACGCGGAGAAGTTGAAACCGAAACTTTTAGTGCAGATGCTGTTGTAATAAAATTTAATGGGAAAAATGTTCATCCCGGTTACGCAAAAGGTAAAATGATAAACTCAATTAAAATTGCTGCGCGCTTTTTAGAAATGCTTCCTAAAGATTCATTATCGCCGGAAACAACAGAAAAGCGGGAAGGTTATGTTCACCCTGTTTCTGTAAATGGAAATGAAACGCAAACAATCATCAAATTTATTATTCGGGATTTTGATGCAGAAAAATTGAAAGAGTATGAAAGTAAGTTAAAGGAATTAGTTGAAAAAACTGTTGCTCAATTCCCCGGTTCATCTTATGAGTTTGAGGTTATTGAGCAATACCGGAATATGAAATATGTTCTCGACCAGCATCCTAAAGTTGAAGAGTTTGCAGTTGATGCATTAAATCGGTTAGGAATTAAACCGCTTAAATCATCAATCAGGGGTGGAACAGACGGTTCGCGTTTAAGTTTTATGGGGTTACCAACACCCAATTTATTTGCCGGTGGACATAATTTCCATGCATATACTGAATATGTCGCGATTCAGGATATGGAAGCTGCTGTTAAAAATATAGTTACTTTAATCCAGGTCTGGGAAGAAAAATCCTAGTAGAAATTAAATTGTTTGATTGAATTTCTGATTATTTTTGTGGGGCTGACTATTAAGAAATTTATAAAAATAGGCAGCCTCATTTTTTTAGGAGAATTATTTGACCCATCGCTTAAAAAGAGCAGTTGACGTTGCGCTTTTTGTAAACATGTTCCTTTTTATTATAAAAGGTATTGTTGGAATTATTTCTAATTCTATTGCAGTAATTTCGGAGGCACTTAACTCACTTACAGATATTATTTCCTCGTTTGCAATTAAAAGAGCTGTCTATGTTTCAAATCAGAAGCCGGATCCAAAACACCAGTTCGGGCATAGCGCAGCTCAACCAATAGCAGGGTTTGTTGTTGCTGTATTCACATTTGTTGTAGGTATTAATATTGTTGAAGAATCGATTAAGAGAATTATTGAACCGCAAACCGTTAAAGCAATTCCGGCTGTTTATATTGTTCTAGGATCTACTATTATTATTAAAATTGTTTTGAACAGGTATCAACATCGTATTGGTAGATTATTTAAAAGTCCAGCAGTTAATGCTGCTGCAGTTGATAGTTTAAATGACGTGCTTGCTTCTTCAATTGCGTTATTGGGGGTTTTTGGGACAGGTTTAGGATATAATTTTATAGATGGAATTGCTGGAATTCTTGTTGCAGCATTTATCTTCAAAACCGGTTATGAAGTAGGCAGACAGAACATTGATTACTTAATGGGCAGATCTGCGGATAAAAATTTTGAGGACAGAATTAGAAAAATTACACTGGGAATTGACGGCGTTAAGGGTGTAAATGATTTTCGTTCTCATTATGTAGGTGATAAATTTCATATTGAGATCCATATAGAAGTCGATAAAAATCATTCAACCCAAATTTCACACGATATCGGCAACCGTGTTCGCTTCACTCTTGAGAAACTGGAAGAAGTACAAAAAGTCTTTGTTCATGTAGATCCGATTTAGCAACAATTGATTTTATAAGGAAAGAAAATTATGTATGAATTAAAACCAAGAACACTACTGAATGTTTTAAATACTGCATCGCATAAGTATTCAGATCTTCCTTCGGTTTCATTTATTAATAAGGAAAAAATTACTTTTGCAGAATTTAAAAGAAAAGCGGATACAATTACATCCTTTCTTAGAAGCGAAGGCGTAATAACAGGGGATCGAGTTGCAATACTTAGCGAAAATCAACCCAACTGGGCAATTGCATATTTTGCAATTACAACTATGGGCGCTATTGCTATTCCAATTATGACCGAGTTTCATTCAACAGAGGTGCATCATATACTTCGTCATTCTGAGTGTAAAGCAATTTTTGTCTCTGCAAAATATTTCAATAAGATTGAAGATTTTGCGGGCGATTCTGTTCAAACAAGAATTTTAATTGACGATTTTTCAATAATTCCGCCGGAAACAAAAAACGACATATTAAAGGAAGTAATTAGCGGTGGTAAAAAGGAATTTGCTAAAATAAAAGAGGCTGCATTAAAATTTGTTGGATTGATTCCCGGGGAAGTTAATGAAGATAGTATTGCTTCAATACTTTATACATCCGGTACAACAGGTCACTCCAAAGGGGTTATTCTTACACATTCGAACATTGTTTCAAATGCAATTTCAACGTTAGGATTTGTAGATGTTGTTCCCGGAGATCGAATGCTTTCTATTTTACCATTGTTCCACACAATTGAATCAACTCTCGGCTTGGTTATACCCTTTATTGCCGGTGCCAATGTAACGTATCTGGATAAACCGCCTACAGCAGCGGCTTTGTTGCCCGCACTTTCAACAGTTAAACCAACTATAATGCTTGCAGTACCATTAATTATCGAAAAAATATTCCGCTTAAGAATCTTACCCGAGATTAATAAAAAAACAATTGTAAGAGGTCTCTATAAATTACCGGCAGTTCGTAAAAAATTACACAAAATAGCCGGTAAAAAATTGATGAAAACTTTTGGAGGCGAATTAAAGATGTTTTGTATTGGCGGGGCCTCTTTAGCTGCCGATGTTGAACGGTTTCTTAAAGAAGGTGAATTTCCTTATGCAATAGGATACGGGTTAACTGAAACTTCTCCACTTGTAACCGGTACATCTCCGGCAAATGTCCGGCTAAGATCAGCCGGAAAATCCATTCCCGATGTTCAAATTAAACTGAGTAACCCCGATCCGAAAACCGGGGAAGGTGAAGTTCTTGTTAAAGGTCCAAATGTTATGAAAGGTTATTATAAAGATCCGGATAAAACCAGAGAGGTGTTCGATAACGATGGTTGGTTTAAAACGGGCGACCTTGCCGTAATTGACCAGGATGGGTTCTTGTTTATAAAAGGAAGATCAAAAAACGTAATCATCGGCTCCAACGGTAAAAATATTTATCCGGAAGAAGTTGAATCTATTATAAATGAATTTAATTTTGTTCTGGAATCACTTGTGGTTGAAAGAGAAGATGGATTAGTTGCCAGGATTTATCTCAACTATGAACAGATTGACGAGACTTATAAAATTCAGAAGCTTAACGAAGGTAAGGCAAGAGAAATTATTAATCAGATTCTAAAAGACCTGTTGATCAAAATAAATGAACGTGTAAACACATTTTCTAAGATTAATAAAATAATTGAGCAGCGTGAACCGTTTGAAAAAACACCTACACAAAAAATTAAAAGATTTTTATATGTTGAAGAGTAGAATTATAATATATTGGCTTTGTGTGGATTTTAATCACTTTAAACAAGAATAAAGTTTTACTTTGAAACAAAAAGAATATTTCACTGTATTATAAATCAAATAATGAAAGAATAATTACATGAAGAGATTAATAACACTTATTCTGATTCTTTTATCGATTGGCAACTTGTATGCTCAAAATCCCGATGCTGTGTTATCCAAAGATCATAAAATAGATTCTACAAAAGTAATTTTACCAGATGAGTCTTATAAAAGATTAGATCAGGTTATTACACAGATATTTTCAACATATCATTACCGTAAACAGACAATCAACGATTCGCTTTCGTCTGTTATTTTCGACGAATATTTTAAAAATCTGGACAATAACAAGCTTTACTTTTTAGCTTCGGATGTAGAATCGTTTGCAAAATACAGGGATCAGTTCGATAATTTTTTATTGGAAGGAAATCTCGACATTCCATTTCAGATATTTAATCTATACAAACAAAGAGTGAACAAAAGAATTCAATACATTAACAAACTATTAAAAACCGAATTCGACTTTTCTGTAAACGAATATTATTCACCGGATAGAACTGACGCTCCCTGGGCAAAAACTAACGAGGAATTGAACGAGTTATGGCGCTTAAGATTAAAAAATGATGCCCTTAATCTGATCCTTTCAGGTAAAGATTGGAAGGGGAGTGCCGAAATTTTGATAAAGCGTTATCAGAACTTTCATAAAATTATTTTACAATACGAAGCCGAAGATGTCTTTGCTCTCTTCATGAATTCATATACCAGAACGTATGATCCTCATTCGGATTACTTATCCCCGGCGGCTTCTACCAATTTTAATATTTCTATGAAGCTTTCGCTCGAAGGAATTGGAGCTACTTTAAGAAGCGAAAATGATTATACTATTGTAGCAAGCATTGTTCCGGGCGGACCTGCTAATAAAAGCGGATTGCTTAATGAAGAAGATAAAATTGTTGGAGTTGCACAGGGCGATGATGGAGAATTTGTTGATATTATCGGCTGGCGGCTTGATGACGCTATTCAGCTTATAAGAGGTAAAAAAGGAACTGTTGTGCGTCTCCAGATTTTAAAAGCGAATGATAGCTTCAACTCGGCTCCTAAAGAAATTAGAATTATCAGGGACGAAGTGAAACTGGAAGAGCAAGCTGCAAAAAGTGAAATTCTTAATATTCAGGAAAATGGATTGAACTTTAAAATTGGTGTTGTAAAACTTCCTTCTTTTTATATCGACTTTGAAGCACAAAGAATGGGTAAAACCGATTTTAAGAGCACTACACGGGATGTTAAAACCATACTCGAAAAATTTAAACAGGAAAAAGTTGACGGTGTAATTATAGATCTAAGAAATAACGGTGGCGGATCATTACAGGAAGCAATTACACTAACTGGTTTATTTATTAAAAATGGTCCGGTTGTTCAGGTAAAAAGCTCAAGTAATATTATTGAAGTAAACCAGGATCCCGATCAGTCGATTGCTTACGACGGACCACTTGCAGTAATAACTAACCGTTTTAGTGCTTCTGCTTCCGAAATCTTTTCAGCTGCAATACAGGATTATGGACGAGGCATTATTTTAGGTGAAAATACTTATGGTAAAGGGACGGTTCAGAACCTGATCGATCTTAACAGAACTATTCCTGTTAAAGATAAAACACTAGGACAGGTTAAACTAACAATCGCAAAATTTTATAGAGTAAATGGCGGCAGTACACAAAATAAAGGTGTTACGCCCGATATCGAATATCCAACACCATATTCACATGAAGATTTTGGTGAAAGCTCTATGCCGGCGGCTCTGCCATGGGATCAAATTCAACCGGCTAATTTTTCACGGTTCGGGGATTTGTCTAAATTTATTGATCAGTTAAAGAAAAAACACGACGACCGAATTAAAAATGATCCGGAATTTCAACTTGTTATGGATGAGATTAATGAATTCATTTCGAATCGCAATAAAAAAGAATTTTCTTTGAATGAGAATGTTCGTAAAGAAGAAAGAAATTTGGCCGATGCTCGTAAAAAGAAACGTGATGAAGAACGCGCTAAATTGACCGACATTAAAGTAAAAGAAAAAAGTGAAGTTCAACCACAAACTTCGAGTATAAGCGATTACGAATTAAGAGAATCGGGAAAAATTCTTGCCGATTTGATATTAGCAAAGATCGGGTAATCAGCCGTTTAACCCTCTCCTT
>JBBIHP010000063.1:0-10080 GCA_037446915.1 Ignavibacteria bacterium | reverse complement strand
TCCTCTTATGAAAACAAATGCCATCCATATTTTAGAATCTAAAAACATTTCCCATTCCGTAATAGAATATTCTGTAGATGAAAATTTGCTTGATGCTCTCTCTGTTGCAAATAAAATTGGTTTTGAACCGGAGAGGGTTTTCAAAACTCTTATTGCACGTAATGAAAAAAATGAAATTAATGTATTTATCATCCCCGGTAATTACGAACTGGATTTAAAGAAAGCTGCTTCTGCTACCGGAAGTAAAAGAATAGAAATGATTAAAGTTGCAGAGATTTAGCCTCTTACCGGTTACATAAGAGGTGGATGCTCTCCGATAGGAATGAAAAAACTCTACCCTACTTTTATTGATAACTCAGCCGAAATGTTTGATATTATTGCTGTAAGTGCGGGATTACGGGGAATGCAGATTGTAATTTCTTCCAACAATTTAACACGGATTGTTAATGGAATTTATGCTGATTTGATCTAAATTTTAAGATAATTCAATTCCGGAACTGTTTTTATTTAAGACAGATTTTTTTTACATTTAGCCCCGAAAATTAAGGAGTTTGGTAAATGGCAAAACAGCAATCATTTGCAGATAAGGCAAAAAAGAAACATGGTTCTTCACATATTAATGTTAAGGTTATTAAAACTGTTAAAACAGCTAATGGCTCTTATAAATTTCAGGAAAAATTTGTGAAACTGGATGATATTACCAAGGTAACCACAATTAAGTAAAAAAAAGACCACCGGATTAAGGTGGTTTTTTTTATTCCCTCCGGAAAAATATTTCCCGAACTTGACATTCACATCAGAAATTTTATCTTGCTAAAAGTTTTTTATAAAGACAGCTCCGTTTCTTCGCGTTGTATTCTTATCTAAACAATTTTCTTTAGATCAGATTCACTTGCGCGTAATTCATCTTTTCGTTAATTAAAATAGGAGGAAGTATGGTAGCTAATTTGTATAAAAGCTACTCCCTTCGAAAATGTAATGAAATACCGCAATTGAATAAACTCTCCACGGCTGATAAAGATGCAATAGAAATTGTTGGTAATGTCCTTCCATTTAAAACTAACAATTATGTTATTGATAACTTGATTGACTGGGATAATATACCTACAACCCTATCTATTAAAGTCTGGGCTGAAATGTGGCGCAAGCAAGTAAATAATAATTGTATCCCTTACTATATGTTTGTTGCGCGAGATACGGGAGCGCAGCACTTCTTTGCTGTGTCATTGGTTGAAGCATGGAAAATTTTTAGGGAAGCTTACCAGAGAGTAAGCGGAGTATGCATAACGGTTCGCAGTCCAAGTATGAGTTCAACTCCAGGTAAAATTCAGGTTCATGGTGTAAGTAAAGTTAAAGATGAAGATGTTATCGTAATGAGATTTCTACAAGGTAGGGATCCCGATTGGATTGCGCGACCTTTCTTTGCTGAATATGATGAAAATGCAAAATGGCTTGATGATCTTAAACCTGCATTTGGCGAAGAAAAATTTTTCTTTGAGGAAGAACTTGAAAAGATATTCCATGAACATGTTTATGATGACGAAGTTGAGAATTTTGAATAATAAAAAAGGCTGGTTTAGCCAGCCTTATATAAAAATGTATATGAGCCGGTCAATCAGGTATAACTTCTATAGAAGGATTTACTTCTCTTCTTAAAAGATTTTCGATTGCAACAAGTGTTCCGCGTATTGAACTTGGGCAGCTACCGCACGCACCCTGATAACGGATTTTAAGTGTTAAACCGTTTAGACCAGTTACTTCCAATCCGCCGCCATCACCGGCAAGAGCAGGACGAACACGCTGATCTAATATTTCATTAATCTTTTTCAATAAAACTGTTTCTTCTTCTTTTGTAACCTGTATCTCCTGCTCTTCAGGAATTAATGTTCTGTCAAAATTTTTTATGAACTCAACGAAAGGTCTTTGAATTTGTCCCCACTGAGTTTGGGGATCTTTTTCTATTGTGATAAATTTATCCATATAAAAGACCGACACAACCCCTTCGATGTCGAAAATTCCTTTGGCAAGCGGATCTTTTTGACCTTCTTCCTTATTATTAAAATGGCGCGTTTCTCTATTCAATAATTTTTCATTCAGAATAAATTTTAATGCCTGAGGATTTGGTGTTAAGTCCACATCCTGAACAATTAACATGTTTTTCTCCTTTATTTGTATATATAAACCTGAATATTAATCAGATAGTTCTATTGCAAGATTATTAAAATTCAGGCTGGAATTCAAGAGAGCGGGTAGGGAAATAGAAAAGCATGTTATTCAAACCTAACAACTGTGAAAACAATCTCAGAATAATTTTCTCTTTCATAAAGAATTCCCAGCTCCGAATTGGATATTTTGACTATGTCGGAATAGGAAGTAAAATCTTTTACTGTGTTATCAAAATCTTCATCAACTAAAATATTTATGAACCAGCTTTTTCCATCATCTTGACTTAATCTGAGTGTAAGTTTGTTTCTTCTAATGGAATCCGCGGGGTTGCTGAAAGCAAGAATATTTTTCCCATTATTAATCTCGAATGATAAAAGGGAACCCTGGCAAACGGGATCGGGCAAGTTGTAATCGAAATAGGAAGTATCCCAAGAGGCACCGCCATCCCGGCTGATTGATATAATTCTGGCTTTAACATCTCCGCTCTGGTTCCTGCTGTTGAGCATTAATGAGCCATCAGAAAGCAGCGCCGCAGCCGATTCATTTGAACCCGGTATCTTTACATTTTCACTTATACGGAAACTCTTTGCGTGATCATCCGAATAGTAACCATGTGCAAAGTAATCCTTAAAATTTTCTTTTGGTTCGCCTTCCGAATGATTGGCGGCTACATAAATTCTTCCTTTGAATTTTCCTGAACGAAATTGAATCGCATGACCGGGAGTGTTAGCAATTGTCCGCCAGTCTTCGTCAAAATTATATTCTGGATTAATGTTCGGTTGCTTCGGGCGATGGACCATTTTAGTAATATTAACCGGATCGGACCATGTTAATCCGTTATCGGTAGATGATTTATACCATGCTTCTCGTAGACCATTGCCTTTTCGGATTTCATTTTCGTGATTATTTCCGGTGTTATAGAAGAGGAAAATTCTTCCGTTCGGGAACTCAGGATCCAGTAAGTCAACAACAGGAGCGGGATTACCGGCTTGAAGTGAGTCGTAGTCGACTATTGTGTAAATAGAACTCCAGGTAACGCCATTATCGGTGCTTCGTTTCATTACAATATTTATATCACCGAAATCAGCGGACCCCTGTAACCTTCCTTCGCAGAAGGCAAGTAGATCGCCATTAGGTGATTTAATTATAGCTGGAATTCTAAAAGTATTATAACCTTCAGTCCCCGACTTGAAAACTGATACCTTATTTTGCTGTGGGAATGTTGAGGTTAGAGAGATCAATAATATTAAAATAATTTTTTGTAGTGTCATCAGAAACTTCTCTTGTCATAACTCTTCAAACTTTAGGTCCAGTATTGGATATAACTGCCAATCCTTGTAATCGAAGTGCCACCATTCTGTTTCAAGAACCTTAAAGCCCTCCTCTTCCATTGTGCCTATCAATAAATCTCTAAACCTTCTCGCTTCGGAATCTCCTCCGTCATAATTATAAAATGCCTTCTCATTGAATTCATCATAATTACTTGGCATCTCGATTTCTTTTCCTGTTGCAAGATTGTACAGAGAGAGATCAACGGCACAACCTCTGTTATGCCGAGAACCTTTTGCTGGATTAGCAACAAAACCAATTTCTCTCTCTTCTTCAGTTGCAGCATCCCAGAAAAGTTTTGTTACAGACCACGGACGGTAACCGTCAAAAATTAATAAACCGAATCCGTGTTCTTTTAATTTTTTATTCACCCTCACCAAAGCTTCGGCTGCGGGTTTTTGAAGAAAAGCTCTTGCCTGTGTATAAACAGGTTTTCCGGTAAAATTATTTTCTGTTGCATATCTAATATCAAGATGAAAAGTGGAATCAAGTTTTATTAACTCTACAAGTTCCGGTTTTTGAAGAGGTCCCTCATTTTTTGGCTGAGCATTATGGAGAAAATTTATGAATAAAAAAAGAGGGAGAAATAAGTATGTTGTTGAAATTCTAAATTTTGCTGTCAGCATTTTTATCTTAAGTTCATTTATAAAACTCACTCACAGTTTCAAAAAAACTATCAATATTTTTTATTGGTGTCATCGGCGGGATATCACACCCGGAAGAGATTATCCAGTTAGGGTATTTACCAAGCGTGTCTAATAATTTTCTTGTAGAGTTAGAAACAGATTCCGGATTACCATTTAAGAAAACTCCGGATGGATCCAAATTGCCGAGTATAATTTTTTCTTCAGGATATTTTTCAATCACGTCCATCAGATTGATTGCGTTACCAAGATGAATTGCTCTTGCGCCTGTGGACAAAATTTCGTTAACAAGCGGAACCGTATTACCGCAATTATGATAGATTACAATGAAATTTTCGTCTTCAACTTTTTGAATAATTTGCTTAATGTAACTACTCGAAAACTCTGCACATAATTCCGGGGACAATAAACCGGCAGCCGGTTCAGCCATAATTACCCCGTTGGCACCGGCTTCTTTGAATGCAAGTATGTAATCGGTTAGAAAACTTGCGGCCTTGGATAATATTTTATGAGCGGTCTCCGGTTCGGTAATTGTTTTCATCATAAATTCTGTAATCTCCGCAAGCCGACCGCTAAGTGAGAATGGTCCAATAACACCTGCAATTACAGGTCGATCTGTAATTTGTTTCGAAGCTATCTCAATTGCCTTAATGTATTCACCAGTACGGGCTGAACCGACTTTGGGAATACGAAGAGCATTAATATCATCTTCTGTATTTACCAGCGATCCTGTTACAGTAGGGACTTCATCATCGGAAAACATTATTTGCGAACCGAATGCCTCGGCTTCAACTGAAAGATCCATATTACTAACCGAAGCAGCTGTGTTATATCTCTCAGAAATTGTTTTCATACATACTGCCTGGATTTCGCCATTCTTAACAATATCGTTTACAGTAACGTTGGTTAGTTGAATGGCGGGAAATGATAGTACCGGTAGTGGTTTTTTACGGGAAGTAGATTTTAATTCTTCCAGCCAGCTGAACATGTTGCGCTTCATTCGAAGGATCCTTATGTGTTATCTATAATTATAATAAACTCGCCTTTAAGATTTTTTGTTTCAACAATTTTTAGAATCTCTGCAGAGGTGCCTCGTAAAAATTTTTCTGTCGGTAAAGTCAGATCAAACCCAACTACTAATCGGGTATTACTTCCGAATACTTTAACAATGTCGGTTAGAATTGTCTTAAGTCGGTAAGGAGTCTCCATTAACACAATAATTTCTTTAATACTTTTTAATCTGCTCAATTCTTTTTTGCGAATATCTGATTTTGGAGAGAGCCATCCGGCATAATAAAATTTATCAAGCTTAAATCCGGAACCGACCAGAGCAGCCATTATTGAACTTGGACCCGGTATCGGGACTACTTCTATGTTACTTTCAATACATAATTGGATAAGTTTTGTGCCCGGATCAGAGAAAAGGGGTGTGCCGCAATCTGATATTAATGCTGCAGATTTATTTTCTTTAATCTTTCTTAGAATATCTTCACTTGCTTCATCTTCGTTGTGTTCATTAAGTGAGAATAATTCTTTATCAATTTTGATATGTGAAAGCAACCGGTGTGCTTCTTTAAATTCTTCGCAGATAATAAAATCGACCTCTTTCAGAATATTAATAGCGCGGAGAGTAATATCATCGTAATTACCGATAGGTGTTGAGACTATGAAGAGTTTTGGAATCATAAAAGACTAACACGCAGAGAATTTGTTGGGAGCGCAGAGTATAAAACCGGCTTAGAAAATCTTCTCTGTCCTTTGTGTAAAATTTAGTTTAGTTCTTTTAGTTTATTTATTAATCCGGATAGCTCTAAAACATTTTTTTCATTTGTAACACGTTTTTTCAATTCAACTTTTCCATCTTTTAAATTCTTCTCGCCAACAATTACTTGAACGGGCATTCCAAGAAGATCGGCATCGTTAAACTTAACACCGGCGCTTACATCATTTCTGTCATCGAATAGGACCTCAAACCCTTCCTTTTGCAAATCATCATAAAGTTTATTTGAAGTTTCGGAAACCAGATTATTTTTCATATTCAATCCGATAAGATGAATATCGAACGGAGCGAGGGGTTTCTTCCAGATAATTCCTTTATCGTCGTAGTTCTGTTCGATGTAGCAAGCAAAAATTCTCTCAACGCCTATTCCGTAACTACCCATTACAATCGGGTGTTCTTTGCCGTTCTCATCAAGATAATTAACACCAAGCGCTTCGGAATATTTTGTGCCGAGTTTGAAAATATGCCCGAGTTCAATTGCTTTAAATACTTCCAGTGTTGAAGCACATCGGATACATGATTCACCGTTTTCAATCGTGCGGAGGTCTGCATATTCAATATTAGGAACATCGCGTTTAAGATCAATTCCGCCGATGTGATAATCGTTTTTATTAGCGCCGCTGTAAAGATTATTTGCATCTTTAAGAAGACTATCAGCAATAATCCTGTTCTTAAATCCTATCGGTCCGATTGAACCGGCATCTGCTCCTGAAATCTCTTTTAATTCTTCGGGATGTGCAGGACGAACATTGCCGCCAAGGAGACTACCAAGTTTTGTTTCGTTCACTTCATCATTACCGAGCATTAGAACCAGAACAGGTTTGCTATCATGAATATAGACTCTCGATTTGGCGGTTTCATGTTCATCAATCTTTAAGAATGCACAAAGCTCATCAATTGATTTTACATTTGGTGTTGAAATTTCATAATATGATTTACTCTCGGAATGCCGTGTCGCAGATTTAGCAACTGATTGAGCAACTTCAACATTCGCTGCGTAACCGCATTTTTCGCAATAAGCAATTGTATCTTCTCCGGCATCGCTCTTAACCATAAATTCTTCAGATTTACTTCCGCCCATTGCACCTGATGAAGCTCCAACAACAAAGTATTTAAGTCCGCATCTGTCAAAAATTTTTCTATAAGCCATATCATGTTTAGCATAGCCAGCATCGAGACCTTCAAAATCTTTATCGAGAGTGTAAGCGTCTTTCATTAAAAATTGTCTTCCACGTATAACACCGCTTCTTGGTCTCGGTTCATTACGGAACTTAGTTTGTATCTGATACCAGATTTGAGGAAGATCTTTATATGAAGTAACAGCACCTTTAGCGTGGAAAGCAACAATCTCTTCATGTGTTGGTGCAAGAACGTACTCGCGGTTTTTTACATGAAATAAAATATCGCCGAAGGCTTCAACTCTTCCGGTTGCATCCCAGATCTCTTTTGGATTTAATCCCGGAAAGTGAAATTCCTGTCCACCAATTGCATTCATCTCATCGCGGATGATATCGGAAATTTTTCTTACAACTTTATAACCGAGCGGTAGAAAGGAATAAATTCCCGCCGATAACATTCTTACCATACCGGAACGGATCATTAAAACATGACTTGGAATAACGGCATCTGCCGGAACTTCTTTGAGAGTCGGGATGAAGTTTTTTGTGAAGCGCATATTTCTCTATGTTATTTGAAAATAATGTGCAAAGATAAGAAATGAAGATACGAATAGAAAATAAAGTAGAAAGCTAACTGTTAACAGGTTTTATTCTTATTTTTGATTAAAATATTTTGAAGAGTTGAAATGAATTTCGATCCAGTAACACAGGACGCACCTAACGATCCGAAGTATCCGGCTTCGATGCAGCCCGTTTCATTTACAAGTAATGGATGCAGATTACTCGGTACTTTCTTTTTTGCATCCGGAGAAGGACTACATCCAACCATTCTACTTCTTCATGGTTTCCCGGGCAACGAAGTAAATTTTGATATCGCTCACGCAGTTAGAAGAATGGGTTACAACGTAATGGTATTTCACTATCGCGGATGCTGGGGGAGCGAAGGGGAATACCGCTGGACAAATCTTGTTGAAGATACTGATAATGCAATTCAATTTTTAAAAAGTAAATCCGCTGAAGAAAAATATAAAGTTGATACCAGCAAAATTATATTAGTAGGTCATAGCATGGGCGGATTTGCAACAGTCTACAATTCAATTAAACATAATGATATTAGAAATATTGCATCGATTGCAGGTTTTAATTGCGGTTTATTCGGTGAGTTTATTGAAGGCAATAACGAGCTTATTCAATTTAGTGCAGATACGATGCAGCCGGCAATGGAGTTTGTTAAGTGTGAGTCGGCAGTAACATTACTTAATGAAATGATATCGAATAAAAAAGAGTGGAATCTGCTCAATCATCTAGACACTCTTTCGGAAAAAAACTGGCTGATAGTCAGTTCTAAGTATGATACTATTGCACCTCTGGATATTCATCATAAACCGATGGTTGGAGCATTGAAAATGGCTGGCGCTACAAATTACCACGAGCATGTTTTAGAAACCGGTCATTCATTTTCCGATAGCAGAATTAAGCTTACAAGAATTATTTGTGAATGGTTGAGTCAAATAAAATTTTAGAGAGTAAGAGCATGAGCAAGAATTTAAGTGATATGCCTTCCGAGGAATTTAAAAAGTATGGTTACCAATTAATCGATTGGGTTGCAGATTATCTCGATAACATCGAAAAGTATCCCGTGCTTGCGCAAGTAAAACCCGGCGAAGTAAAGTCGCAATTACCCGATAAGGCTCCTATGGCTGGAGAAAAATTTGATAAGATGATAGATGACCTGAATAAAATTATTTTACCCAGTGTAACTCACTGGAATCATCCTAACTTTATGGCATATTTCAATTCAACATCGAGCGGACCGGGAATTTTAGGTGAGTTGCTATCAGCAGCGTTCAATACAAACGGAATGGTCTGGAAATCGAATCCATCAGGAACAGAACTGGAAGAAACTGTTCTCAACTGGTTCAGGGAAATTATTGGCTTGCCTTCAAATTACTTTGGTATTGTGTACGATACAGCATCGGTAAGTACGATGCATGCAATAGCTGCTGCACGTGAATACACAGGCCTGGATGTCCGCACAAATGGAATGACCGGTTTACCAAGAATGATTTTGTATTGCACTGAACAGACGCACTCATCAATCGAGAAAGCGGCATTAACACTTGGTATCGGGCTAAATGGTATTAGAAAAATTGCAACCGATCAAAACTTTGCGATGCTTCCCGGTAAGTTAGAAGAGGCAATTAAAGATGACAGGTTAAATGGTTATCATCCGTTTTGTGTAGTTGCAACTATTGGAACAACCTCCTCAACCGCAATAGATCCTGTTGATGCGATTGCGAATATTTGTGCAAATGAAAAAATATGGCTGCACGTTGATAGTGCGTATGCAGGAGTAACTGCAATGCTTCCGGAAATGGAAAGTCATTTTAAGGGAATGGAAAGAGCGGATTCAATTGTAATCAATCCTCATAAATGGCTCTTTGTTCCGGTCGACTTCAGTGTTCTATATACATCTAAACCTGATGTTATGAAGAGAGCTTTCAGTCTCGTTCCTGAATATCTTAAGACAACAGAGGAATCAGTAATCAACTACATGGATTATGGAATTCAGCTCGGCAGAAGATTCCGGTCACTTAAATTCTGGTTTGTTCTACGATACTTTGGAGTGGAGGGATTACAACAGAGACTACGCGAACATTTAAGATTAGCGAAATTGTTTGCAAACTGGATTGATGAAAGTCCGCACTTTGAAAGATTAGCTCCTGTTTATTTTGGTACAATCTGCTTTCGCGCAAAACCAAATGATGACCTGAACGAAAATGAATTAAATATCCTGAACGAAAAATTACTGAACGCAATTAATGAAACCGGTAAACTGTTTCTGGTTCATACAAAACTCAAGGGAAAGTTTACAATCAGATTAGTAATTTCGGGACTGCGAATGGAAGAGAGGCATATAAAGCTTGCCTGGGATTATATTAATTCCAAATTAAAAAAGCTTCTCAAATAATTTTTTTAACCGGATAATTTTTATAAAAATCCCCCGTCAAAGCGGGGGCTGCGCGGATAAAAAATGTTTTAT
>JBBIHP010000062.1:0-17580 GCA_037446915.1 Ignavibacteria bacterium | reverse complement strand
AACCACAATATCAATCTTAAAAATATCTTTAAGATAATTTTCCGGATTTTCTCCTGTTAATGTTAATAGATGATAATTACTCCATCTCTTCCCTTTCTCATCCCTCAAATATTTTATTAAGGTATAAGTACCATTCTCAATCCTTAACTTCAACAGACCTTTGCGTATTTTATAATAAATATCTTTCTGAATAATGGTTTTAATATACCCGGCTTGAGAGGATTTAATTTTTTCAAGCAAATACTTGCGGGAATCAATTTTTATTTTCAGTTCGAGATTTAGAGCCATTTAGAACCTTTTAATATTATCGATTGTTAAATTGTGCAATAATACTAAATTTATCCGGTTGATTTTTTACATATTATCAATATCTTACATATGAAGGTTAGCAAAAGGAAAATAAATATGAAAGTCTTAGCATATTTCTTTGTCTTGGTTTTATTAGCCGCTCCGGTTGAAGCGCAAAGGATTGGTCAATTAGCACCAGAGAAGCCGCCAGAAATATTTCCGCCAAATAGCTGGGGTGCAGATATTATGTTCGGCGAAGGCGGATTTGGTCTGGGTACTTTTTATAAATACTCTTTTAATAGAACCTTAACAGGTGTTGTTGATTTATCTATCTCTGAATCCAAAGACGAAAGAGAAATGGAGTATATTGACTACTGGGGCAATACATTTGTATTTGGTAAGGTAAATAGAATTTTCCTTGTTCCGCTGAATTTTGGAATTCAATACCGATTATTTGCGGATGTGCTGACAGAAAATTTAAGACCATATGTTTCTGCCGGATTAGGACCAACATTTGTTGTAACAACACCATATGAGAAGGATTTTTTTAGTGCATTTGGTGATGCTAAAATGCATTATGCTGCCGGTGGATACGTTGGAATAGGTGCAAACTTTGGGGATAGCAAAAGCAATCTATTAGGAATAAATGTCCGCTACTACCATTTCAGTTTATTTGGTGAGGGTGTAGAAAGTCTTGTTGATAATGTTAAAAAAAGTTTTGGTTCTTTTTACATATCATTGAACTTAGGAATAATGTATTGAAACCGGAAAATTTATCTTTTTCGGGATTCGATAAAGCGATTTTCAAATTCTTAAATGATTTACAGAAAAACAATAAGGTTGAATGGTTCCGTAGTAACCGTGAAAGATATCAGAAATATTTAGTTGAGCCGGCTAAATTATTTATAACCGAATTAGCTCCATTCCTTAATAGATTAAACCCGGCAATCCGCACAGAACCTAAATTTAATGAAACAATAATGCGACTGAATAAGGATATGCGATTCGCAAAAGGCGAACCTTACCGGACATTTTTGTTAATTCATTTTGGAAGATTTAAACTGGATAGCGAGTTCTACCTCTATTTCAGTCCGGAAGGTGCCGAAATTGGAATGTTTATAAATAATATCAGTTCAAAAAATCTTTTTTTTAAGAAGAACTCAGTTAAGTTTAATAAAGAGATTAAAGAAGTATGTTCCAGGTACAGTATCAATGGAAATTATAAATTATCGGACCTGGATGACGATATGAATATAATTTCAGCTAAGTTTAATTCTGAAAAAGACTTTGAGAAAATGACCGGATTAGACTATATATTATTGGAAAAGAGAACTCTACCGGAAAAATTTCTTTATACAAATAAAATTGTAGAGGAGATGATTAAAATGATTTTGCAGCTTTATCCCCTCTACTGTTTTGCAATTTCGCCCCAACCATTAAAACTGCTTCAAAAGTATGAAGATGATTTTGGAGAAATTGTTTAAATTTTCATGCGAACAGCAAATTAATTACAACTGATTTAGCCACTAATTTCACTAATTAACACGAAATCTTTGTGATAATTCGTGTAATTAGTGGCAACAGGAAGTTTTTATTTTTCATTGTTGTAAACCCGGATTAATTACTTCTTCCACTTGATAGTGCATCCAATTGTGAACGTTTCGGGCACAGAAATTTTTTTTCCATCAATCAATTCATTTATTGCATTTCTAAGATAATGGGATTTAACATTTCTTGGTTCCTGCCAGTTATCATCAATCTTACCGTGGAAAGCTAAATTTCTTTCACTATCAAATAGAAATATTTCGGGAGTATGAGTAGCACCAAATGCTTTTGCAATTTCCTGAGATTCATCAAATAAATACGGAAAGTTAAACCCTTTTAGAGAGGCGCGCTCTTTCATCTTTTCAAATGAGTCTTCAGGATAATTTTCGGTTTCGTTAGAGCTGACCGCAACAATACTCAGGTGTTCATTGTAATCTCTCTGAATCTCTATTATTCTATCTTCGTAGGCTTGCACATAAGGACAGTGATTACAGCTGAAAATAACAGTTAATAATTTTTTGCCGGAAAAGGAATCAACAGAATATAACTTTCCATCTGTTGCCGGTAGATTGAATTGTGGGCACTTTGTACCTAACGTGAGTTTATCAGTAGCCATTACACCTCCTTAATTTATTTCTTTAATAATTAATAAAGACAAGCTAAATTTGGAGCAATTCATTAAGAAAATCAATCAAATCCGGAAGAGGTTTACTTTGAAACAATCAATCGACTTTGATAAAATATTCGAACACTATAACAGATATCTGGAAATAGAGTTAGATCAGGAAAGAATAACACATTTACAGTTATTGAATCTAATTAATAAATACAAGACAGAGAAAACTTTGAGCATTGAAAAAGTTGGTGAATCTATTGAGCAGAGAGAGATTTTTTGTTTAACAATAGGTAAAGGTAAAAGAAATATTTTAGTCTGGTCGCAAATGCATGGTGATGAACCCACAGCTACAGCAGCTTTATTCGATCTGCTCAATTTCTTTCGATTGAATGATGAATACGATTTTTATCGTCATGCAATATTTAATGAGTTGAGAATTCATTTTATCCCGATGCTTAATCCGGATGGAACGGAAAGTCATCAGCGCGAGAATAAACTATCAATTGATATTAATCGCGATTCACTAAGAAGAGAATCCCCTGAAGCAAAGTTATTGTGGAATATTTCGCGTAAAGTAAATCCCGATTTCGGGTTTAATCTTCACGATCAAAATAGTTATTACACTGCCGGAAGAGTGAATAAAAGCTCGGCAATTTCAATGCTCGCTCCACCCTACAATTTTGAAAATACAATTAATCCGGCAAGAAATAAAAGTATGCAATTAATTTCCTCGATCAATAAAACTCTTTCCAGATACATACCCGGTCATATTGCACGTTATAAAGACGATCACGAACCACGGTCTTTCGGCGATACTTTTGTTGGTAATGGAATTAGTTCTATCCTGATTGAATCAGGATTTATAAAAGGGGACTATAAGAAAGAAACTATTCGTAAATTAAATTTTATAGCTCTTCTCTCCGCATTTAATTCTATTATTACTACCGATTACGAACAATTGAAACCAGAAGATTATTACTCCATTCCAGAGAATGAATCTCTCTTATTCGATTTACTATTAAGAAATTTGAGCACATCTGTGAACGGTAAAAATTTTAAGATTGATATCGGAATCAATAGAGAAAAGAAGTTCGATAAGATAGCCGGTAAATTTTATTTCAAAAGTAAAATAAACTTTGTTGGCGATTTAAAAAATTATTTCGGTATTGAAGAGTATGACCTGGACGGATGCATAGTAAAACCGGGTTCAATATTTGACAAGGTATTCAAATCAATTCCTTCTATTGATGAAATTGAAGCCATTCATAAAAATGGTTTTACATCTATAAAATTAGATCCATTTTCAATTGACTTTACTTATGTAGAAAAGCCAATAAGTATAGTGCCGTCTTATTTAACATATAATCCTTCAATTACTGTAGAAGATTATGCAAATTTGCAGATATTTTGTAATGACCAATTAAAATATATTGTTGTTAACGGATTTGTCTGTCCGTTAGAAAATTATTCGAATTCAATATTAAATGGAGTTGTAATTTCTTAATTTTAGAGCAATGAATTAATCACCTAAAATGGTTATATGGAATTGACTAAATTCTCTGCATCCAACATTAAATTAAAAGAGCTCTATGAAGAGTTTGAAAAAGAGGCAATCCCTCATATGGATGCACTATATAACTTTGCATTAAAAATGACAGGTGATGAAGATGATGCAGACGACCTTGTTCAGGAAACATATCTTAAAGCATTCCGTTTCTTCGATAAATTTGAAAAGGGCACTAATTGTAAAGCCTGGTTGTTTAGGATAATGAAGAACTCATTTATCAATGATTACAGGAAACAGGTTAAAGAACCGAATAAGGTTGATTATGAAGATGTTCAGAATTTTTACGAGAATATTAAATCCGATGAAGTTGAGTCCAAGCATTATGAACAGGATGTCTTCAGCAATTTATTAGATGACGAAATTTCAAAAGCAATTACAGAATTACCCGAGGATTTTAGAACAGTGATTATTTTAAGTGATATAGAAGGATTTACATACGACGAAATAGCAGACTTTGTTGATATACCGGTTGGAACAGTAAGATCCAGATTACACCGTGCAAGAAAAATGCTCTATTCACAACTTTACGATTATGCTAAAGAGAAAGGTTTTATAAACAGCGGCAATTCAAAAAAGTAATGGAAACATTCGAAGAAATAACATCCTTTATTGATAATGAATTGAAAGATCATTCGATTATTTGCAGAATTAAATCGTTAATCGATGAGAATTCCGTAATTAAAACGGAATATATGAGGCAGACCAGAATTAAAGAGCTCCTTAAGAAACGATGTTGCAGAGCAAATGCACCGGATCATTTAGTAACAAAAATTAAACAGCAACTTTTTTGTATTATTGATTCATCCTTCAAAGACAAGACTTCATCCCGCAACTGAAATTAAATTCCTGCAAATATATGTTTGATATAAAAATAATTTTAGTCCCTACCGATTTCAGCAAGATCTCCTATTCGGCATTTGAGTATGCAAGAGATTTAGCTGAAAGAATGGATTCCGAAATTCACATTATACATGTTATGGAGAAATCCCCTCCGTTATTATCTGCTAATAACTCCGGATTAACCGAAGAAGAAATAGTTGCCGGACTTGAGATTGATGCAAGAAAAAAATTATCCGAGGCTGCTTCTTTTTTGAAAGAAGATTCGGGAATCCTTGTCACCGAAGTTTTTAGAACAGGAAATGATTACGAGGAAATTGTTAAATATGCTAAAGAGATTAATTCGGATATTATAATAATAGCAACCCACGGTAGAACCGGAATACTTCATACACTTATGGGTAGTGTTGCAGAAAAGGTGATACGATTCTCAAAATGCCCGGTTTTAGTGATTTCCCCAAAAGAAGAGGATTAAGTAAGGTTTGACTATTTTCGTCCAATTCATTAGGTTTGGTGCGCTAAATTTTAATAACAATAAAGGTAGGTGATAGTAAGTGGTAGGTATTACCGTTCAAGAGAACGAGAATATTGATAAGGCGCTTAAGCGTTTTAAGAAAAAATACGAGCGTTCCGGAATTCTTAAAGAGTTCAAGAAGAGAACTTTCTTTGTTAAACCGTCAATTGAAAAAAGAATGGATTTAATAAAGGCAAGACGGAGAGCATCGCGTGAACAAGCTTTGAAAGACAGGAAAGCTTAATCAAAAAACCCCGTTCTAACGACGGGGTTTTTTTGTGCCATTATTATTTTTATTCAAAAAATATTTTTTAAAGTGTTGGGTTATTTTATCGAAAGCATCATCTATTGTATTGCTGAAATTAAACAGCTTCATATCTTCTTTACTGATAGTACCATGTTCAATCAAAGCATCAAAATTAATTACTTCTTTCCAGTAGCTTTCATCATACATTATAACTTTCATCTTCTTGGTTATTTTTTTTGTTTGAACAAGTGTAAGTACTTCCATCAATTCATCCATTGTACCGAATCCGCCCGGAAATACTATAAGAGCTTTTGCAAGGTAAATAAACCAGAGTTTTCTCATAAAAAAGTAATGAAACTCGAATGCAAGTTCAGGATCTACATAGTTGTTTACAAACTGTTCGTATGGAATACTAATATTAAGACCGATGGAGTGACCACCGGCAAGTTTAGCTCCTTTATTAGCAGCTTCCATAATACCCGGACCGCCGCCGCTGCAAATAATAAAACGGTTTTTTTCCTGACTTACTGATTTAGACCAAAGTGTAAGTTTCTTGGAAAGTTTTACAGCATCTTCATAATACTTAGACATTTCAAGTTGTTTAACAGCTCTGTCAAAATTTAATTCCGATGATCTGGAATTATCCTTTTGAGCTTTCTCAACTAACTTTAACGCATCTTTACGGGAGATTATTCTCGCCGATCCGAAAAATACAATTGTATCAACAATATTATTTTTTTGGAACCGTGCCTTCGGTTCGTAATACTCAGATAAAATTCTAATAGTCCTTGCATCTGCTGAATTTAAGAAATCGAGATTCTTATACGCTTTTTGTACCTTAATTGATTTTGCCATTTGATCACCACCAGTTATATAATATGGATAAGAAACAAGTCATAAATATCATAACCTCTTCATAAGAAGAGGTTATTGAAAAAATAAACTTATTTCTGTGAAGGTTGAGTTGATTGCTGCTGAGGTAATGCCGGAGCAGTAGGAACAACTTGTCTATCTCTTTGAATAATGCTTTCTCTCTGTTCAACGGAAGTTTGTCCCGGTAAGAAGAAGAGATTTATTACAATTGCCAAGACCAATAAAGCTCCGCCAAGCCACCACGTTGCTTTACTCAAAAAGTCTGCAGTTCTTCTTGTACCAAAAACAGTTCCGAATTGCCCTGCACCGCCAAATGAACCGGCGAGTCCGCCACCTTTACTCGATTGCAGTAAAACAACAATAACCAGTATAATTGAAATGATTATAGAAACAGTAATTAATAATGTGTACATATTTAACTCCAAAAAGAATGTAGCGAGGGAGGGATTCGAACCCCCGACACGTGGATTATGATTCCACTGCTCTAACCTACTGAGCTACCTCGCCATAATTAAAAATATTGCCCGATTTTCAGGAAATTTCCTAAAGTCGGGCATCAAATATAAAGAGAGCGATTTGAAACATCAAGTAATCGCTTAAACCAATTTTAAGTTACAACAGGTCTATTTCAGCTTATTTTTAATGAATTTCTGGTATTCTTCCTTAAATATCCCCTGTCCGGATTCTTTGTAAGTTTTTAAAGGAATACTAAGTGCCATAAGCCGCTGATCGGTTGAATTGATTCGTGCTATCGGATCCGGATGTGTTGATAAAAATGTGGCAATACCCTGACCACCTTTAGATACTTTTCCATCATCCCTTAATTTTTCGAAAAAGAATTTAACGCTGCCCGGATAGAATCGAGTACTTTGCAAATACTTGATTGAATAATCATCGCTCTCATCTTCATTAGCACGGCTGTTTGCAAGGAGCGCTAAACCACCAAAGAGATTTGCAACTATTTCAGCTACCTGCGAAGGATTATTCCCCAAAGCAATACTCAAAATAATTTGAATGCCGTATGCTTTTGTAATTCGCTGAGTTGCATGGCGTCTTTCAACATGAGCAATTTCGTGTCCTATTACACCTGCAAGTGCTGCTTCAGAATCGAGATACTTAAGGATTCCCGTATAAATATAAACGTAACCGCCGGGAACTGCGAATGCATTAAGCATTGTATCGTTCTGTATTATTTCCATCTTATACGGATACACAGCGGATTTTTTAATCTCAGGTGATTTTAATACTTCCTGAAAAATATTCTTATCAATATACTCTCTAACATTTGGGTCGCCTTTATAAATTGGATATTCCTTTGTGTTGTTTCTTATCTCCTGATCGAACTGTTTACCCATCGAAATTTCATCTGAATCGGAAAAGATATTAATACCTGTTGAACAGGCAGTAATAATTAGGATTCCTATCAAATATTTCTTAAGTTTTTTTATTTTCATATCATCCTCCTAAAAAATTATTTTAAATCTTCGTCTAAGCAAGTAAATAAATATTGGTGCCCCAATTAGCGCAGTTATTGCTCCCACGGGTAATTCTGCCGGCGAAATAATAATTCTTGCAATTGTATCGGCAATAATCAAATATGATCCCCCGATAAAAAAAGATGCCGGAAAAATAATCCGGTTATCAGTTCCAAAAATCATACGGCAAACGTGAGGAATTAATAGCCCGACAAATCCAATAATTCCGCTTACCGAAACCAGAGTTCCGATCATTATACTTGTAAGAATATAAGTTAGATTTTTGATTTTAGTTGTATTAAGACCAACCTGTTTTGCAAATTCGGAACCAAGACTAATTAAGTTAAATTTATCGGAGATCATAATCAGTATAAAAGCAATAATAAATGTAATTGATAATACAGGAAGCAGATTACTTTTATCAGCAAGCGACAAATTCCCGATCAACCAGAATAGTGCGGTTCGAAGCGAATCGTTTAGAAGACTCATCATAAGTAGAATAGCAGCAGAAAAAAAAGCCCCTACCATAACACCCGATAGCAAAAGAACATTTGGCTCTAACTCCCCGAATCTTTTTCCAAGTAAAAAAACAATTACCATAACTGAAACTGCACCTAAAAAAGCGAATGCTTGAGTTCCAAGAAATGAAGCACCAATAAGAAATGAAAGCACAGCACCAAAAGTTCCGCCGCTGGAAATTCCAAGGATGTATGGCTCTGCAAGAGGATTCATTAACATTGCCTGAAAAACCGCACCGGCTAATGATAAACCTCCTCCCACTGCAAATCCGTATAGAATACGAGGTAACCTTATCTCAAACAAAATCTGCGAAACGGTATTTGAACTATCACTAGAAAAAAGTGCTGCAAAAAATTCGGCGGGACTAATACTTACTGGACCAACTAAGAGAGATACAATTGCAACGATAATTGCAACCAATAAAAAAATAATCAACCTGATAACAAAACCTATTGGAGTTAGTCTTGAAGTTGTTCCCATAACAGATCCAATAGTTCATTTATTCCAAATCTATTAGCAGATGAAAAAACAAGAACAGGTCCCTTATAACCTTTTATTTTTTTCTTACGGATTTTATCAAGGGTTGTTTTATCAACAAGATCGGCTTTAGAGAATCCCAGAATCTTCTTTTTCTTGCTTAATACTTTTGAATACTGGTTGAGTTCATTAATCAGAGTATCGTAATCACCCTGATAATTTTCACTTGTTAAATCAATCATTAATAAAAGAATTTTTGTACGTTCAATGTGGCGCAAAAATTTAAGACCAAGTCCTTTACCTTGATGCGCTCCTTCAATAATACCTGGTATATCGGCAACAATTATGCTCTGGAAGTCTTTGTAACGGACAATACCAAGGTTTGGTTCGAGAGTGGTGAATGGATAATCCGCAATTTTCGGTTTCGCCTCCGAAATAACAGAAATTAATGTGGACTTACCTGCATTTGGAAATCCAACCAATCCAACATCGGCAATCAACTTAAGCTCAAGAACTACATTCAGTTCATGTCCCGGTTTACCCGGTTCAGCATAGCGCGGTGTTTGATTTGTCGGTGTTGCAAAATTACTATTTCCTTTGCCTCCCTTACCTCCTTTTGCGGCAACAAATTCTTTTCCATCAGAATTTAGATCAAAAATTATTTCTTCCGAATCGGCATCTTTTATTAATGTACCGACCGGAACTTTAATAATAATATCTTTACCTGTCTTACCATCTTTTAATGATGAGCCGCCCCGTTCTCCATTCTGAGCAATATATTTTTTCTGGTACCTAAAATCGAGTAATGTATTTAAATTAGAATCGGCTTTAAAGATAATATTGCCGCCGTTACCACCGTTACCACCGGCGGGTCCGCCTTTAGGAACATACTTTTCGCGCCTGAATGCAACAGCACCTGCGCCTCCATCACCCGCTTTTACATAAATTTTTGCAAAGTCAATAAACATTAGAATTTACTTTTTGTTGAAATATTGAGAAATGATCGACTTAAATGATTCCGCTTCTTTTGAATTACTGCTAATGCTTCGGTTTTTTAGAGACTGGTTAATAACTACAAACGCATCATCAAGAGACTGGCATCCGGAAATTTCATCCAGTGTGTTTGCAAATTCTTCTATATCATAATCAAAAATAACTTCTATAATTTTTGTCATCTCTTTATGTTCGAGTAACTCGGTAACATCCATTTTGGCATTTGAAAGGTCATCAATTGATTCTTCTTCCGGAATTTCATTTAGATCTTCGGATTTATCCTGGCTACTTTGAAGAATAGTCTGAAGCATACTTTCTTCATTCTCTTTATCTTCTTCAAGGATCTGTTCGTAAACTTTATCCGGGTGTAATTCGTCTTCAATTGCTCCTTCTTTTTCGTCAGTCAAGTCAACCTCTTCAAAAAGATCCTGTTCATTTACAACAACATTTTCTGCCGGCTCTTCAGATTGTGGTTCTACTTCATCAGTTTTGATTTCATTATCCGAATCTTGATTTATGGAATCTTCCGGTTCCGATACATCAATAATTTCCTGTTCTACAATTTCTTCTTCCTTTTCAACCGATTCATCCTCAACAATGGGTTCAATCTCATTATTCTTATCGATTCGAATTCTCAGTTTAGTCGGTTTTAATGTCTCGTGATCGTCAAAAGTGGATGTTTCCGGAATGGCTTCCTCTTCATCAATCGATTTTTCCAAACTTAAATTTCCTTGATCAATAGAATCTTCCGGAATTATTTCTTCTTCATAAGGATTCTCTTCGTTATCTTCATCAGGTAAAATTGCTTCCGATACCTGAACTGGTAGAATTTCCTCCCGTATCTCTTCATCCGGGATAACATCTCTAACCGGTTCCTGCTCAAATTTTTCCATCATTACACTATCAAGGGACTTCTGGAGATCGGCAATATTTATTTTAATTGAATTATCATCTCCAAAGACCGAGTGAATTTTATTTAAATGCTTGTTAAGATTTTTCTCTTCAAGGAATTTTTCAACTGCCAGGAATGGAATTTTATTTTTCTGAATTTCTCCGATATTAAAGAAGTCCGACATTGATTTTACTGCGTGGGATAAAATACTTGGAAGGTAGGTTTCAATACCAAGTTTATCAACCCTATCCAACAGTTCAATAAATTCGCCGGAATTCATCGAGATAATTTTTTTTGAGTTTATGTAGGAAATCAAAATCTTTTTGAGATACTGATAATAATAGACATAGTTGAGTATCTGTTTTATCTCCAGCGTGGTTTTATGATCTCCCTCATCAAATACAAATTTTGAAAGAGTCCATTTCGGTCTGATAAGGTAATTTACTGTAAACGAAGAAGCATGAAGTATTAATTTGGAAATATATTCGAGAGAAAAACGTTTAGATTTTTTTACCTCCTCACTTATCAGGTTAAAGTGGTTAGAGATCTTTTCGCCTGAATAATCGAAAACAGAATTTTTGAGAAGGTTCTGCCTGTCTTCAAAAATAAGGAAATCAATTTCAGCCGAGATATAATTAAGAATTGCCGGGTGAACATCAATTCCATTAAGCTGCTCGAAAGTGAAATAGGGACCAAGACGGTTTACCTTGTTCAGATTAAAATCATATATAAATTTTATTTCACGTTCGAACATGGAGCCCTTAAATTTTATATCCGCATAATAAAGATAGCCCTATTATGCCACAAAATCACAAAGAGACTAAGCGATTATACCAAAATGGAATAAAAAAATCCCGACAATATTTGCCGGGATTCTTAATATTATCTTCTTTATAAAAAGCTACTTTAGCAACAGCATCTTGCCGGTAAGTATCTGTTTATTGTAGTTAATCGAATAAAAATAAATTCCTGAAGGCAGACTGCTTCCGTCAAATGTTGCTTCGTGTTGCCCTGTGGGTTTCTTATCATTTACTAACACTGCTATTTCTTTTCCAAGCATGTCATATATTTTAATAACAACTAATCCTGATTCTGGAATGCTGTATTTTATTTTTGTCGTGGGATTAAATGGGTTGGGATAGTTACTACTACTGAATTCGATTTTTTCTTCCGAGTTGTTTGCAAGTTTGGGTGCGGCTTCTTTTACTGCTATTCCCATCTGTTTCAATTGCTCCTTTGCAAATTTTGTTGAACCATTTTGTGGATAAAGACTAAGCATCTCTTCATATATTTTTATTGCTTCTTCTTTCTGGTCGGTTGAGTATTGATACAACATTCCTTTTGTTAAAAGAACTTCACAGATTAAATCTTCATTTTTACTTCGGCTGCTTAGTATATCATCTGCAACTGATAAAGCTTCATTATAATTCCTTCGATACGTATAATAATCTATCATTAATCTTTTAGCATATTCGGACAATTCCCCAACGTTTTTATTCCCGGTTATTCCTATAACAAAACTTTTCAACTCTTCATATTTATCAAATTGCTTATAGAGATGACCGGCAATATTAATTACCGTTGGGGCAAAGACAGACGATGTTTTCTGATTGAAGAATTTTTTACAGTTATCGATTATCAAATCAAAATCTTGCCTATAATTACTTTTTATAAATTCTTGTTTCTTCTTTTGATCTTCGTTTATCCTTGAAATAAGATTTTGGTATAGAGTATTTATTTTCTGGAAATCACCATAACCAAAGTCTTTGTTGATGTCTCCACTTATATTCTGCTGAGAAGAATTCTTGAGTAATCCGCATATATAGTATGTTCCCCAACTTACATTGCCGGATGTTTTAGTATTTGGATTGCCACTGAATGTTACATATTGTGCCAACACAGATGAATTGCCGCTGGTTATTATATCATAACCATTGCTGCAAAAACGCACATTGCTCAATGTAAAACTGGATGAGTTTATAAAGTAGGTGGCTATTTCATTGTTTTCGAATCTTGGCTGACTTATTTGGTAAACCTGACCTGTGCTGTTTGAAAAATAAGCCCCATATCCATATGGTGTATCATTCAATGTTATTCCGCCTAAGTAAAACGGCGAACAATTATTTACCATTAAACTCCATTCGGAATCCTCTGACCAGGGTGTTATAATTACTTCTTCTACTCTTGCATTTGTACATCCACTTACTCCTATGTATTTTGCTGTCAGGTAATATAACTGGGGATAATAGGAATTAACTATCGTTATATTACCATTGATTATTGTATTGTTTTTGTCATCTCCATAAACATAAATGATACTTGATTTATTGGCTATCGTTATATTCTCATTAAAAGTTCCGCTCTGTATATAGATGTTGTTATTAAGGTTAGAATTATCAACAGCTGCTTGAATTGTTCCGCATAAACCGTTTTGACCCTGATGTCCTAACTTGGCGCGTAATCCGTTTATCGTTGCTCCGTTTTCTACGGTTATTGTTCCACCGGTGAAAAAAATTGAATATCGCCTACTACCGCTAACTAAATTCACTGCTGCACCTGAAATTATCTTTAGTGTAACCCCTAGTGGAACAATAACATTACCAGTTAGATTAACCGTATTATACCAAATTTCATCCCTGGGCAAAGTACCATTGGTTGTTTTGTGACTTATAGCGTCGACCGCTTTCCATGCATTAATCCGCCCCCAACCGGTCTCATTATCAAATCCAGGGGTGTTTATATCATCTGCTGTATAACATATTATCTTCCGAACAGCCTCTCCCTTTATATTATTATCAATAGATAGTATTAACCCAGCTAAACCTGCTACTTGTGGAGCAGACGAAGAAGTGTTTGGGAAATAACCAAAATAATCACCGGAGACTAAACCACTTGGGCCAGAAATATCTGTTGCATAAATACTACTTGGTGCCATTACATCTAATTCCGGGCCATAACTGCTGACAGCAATTCGATTATCATTCTGATCTGTAGCTCCTACTGCAATTACTTTGGAGTGTCTACCAGGGAAAGTTATTCCTTGACTGCTTAGATTACCGGCAGATTTAACAATTATACAACCTCTACCGTTACGACCATAAGTAGTTGCATAATCAATTGCATCCAGAACACTCTGTTTCTCATCTGTATGGCCACTGAAACATATGATATCTGCTCCATGTGATACTGCCCAATTCAAACCACTTATAAAATTTTCAGGATTGTTAATATTATCATCATAAGCAATTTGAATGGGCATTATTTTACAGCTGTACCCAACACCAGCAATACCAATTCCATTGTTAGTTTCAGCAGCGGCAACACCGGCGCATGCTGTACCATGATAATAATTTCCATAAGGATCGGTTGTATTATCATTACCAAGAACATCATAACCGGTAACTAACTTGTTTTGTAAATCAGGATGATTTGATTGAATACCACAGTCAATAATGGCAATAGTTATTGATGAACTACCCGTGGTTATATTCCATGCTGCAGGAGCCATAATTTTGGTAAGATTCCATTGATACTGAAGTAATGGATCATTCTGAGCATAGAAATATGTAAAGGTTACAAGCGTGAATATTGCGATTACTTTTAAGTTCATTTTTTCACCTATATGATATAATTATTAATTTAAAATAATTAATTTAATTTGGTAGTATTATTTATTTATAATTGTAAGCCTATAAAAAAGATAATTCCAGAATTTCTCCATTGACCGATATCGAAGTAGCTCACATTTTTTTTATATTGGAATTCAGTAAGACCGAGTTGTGCTCTTAATTCAACAATAAAATTGTTCTCTCCAAACTCAATTTCTTTACCAAAACCAAACTCAATTGCTATGTTTATTGTAGGTAAGTCTTTCGTTATATCAACATTTCCTTTATAATATGTATAAGCTTGATCAGAAAAATTGTAATCGGCTTGAATCATATATGCAAAACTTGGACCTAAGTAAAAATATGTTTTCCATAAATCCGGTGTTTGATATTTCAGTAGAATCGGCAATTTTAGAAATTGTGATGTTACTCTTTGTTTTAAAATTCCTTCAATAGCAGTAGATATTGTTACCTCGGCGATACAGTTTTGATATAATAATTCATTTATAATAGAAAAATTTGATGATAACTTATTCTCAAAATAAAATCCTAAAGAAAACCCTATGGGATATGAATAATCGGGGGGCGAGCCTGTATTTGGACTATTTTTTAATGACACAAATCGACATATACCTATTCCTCCTTTAGTACCATATTTTAATTTGTCTTGAGAATAGCAATATGTAGTTAGAATTATCAGTACAAAGATTAATAATAAAAAAAATGATTTACTCTTCATAAGTAAAATCCTCGAAAATTTATTAAGTAATTATTTTACTAGAATTTTATTGTATCTATTCTCCTGCCAAACAAATCAATAATACTTACAATTGATAAGTAAATTAGAATTGTTAAAAAACTTTTATTTCATTTCATATAATCTCCCCCTGTGTACAAATTTTTTATTTATAATGCCTTTTGTTTATCAATAAACTAGATTCAAAAATTAAGTGTCTATTAAAACATCAGACCAATTCTTAGACTTAAAGTTTGTGTTGTTACTTTAAGATTAAGAAAATGATTTTCATATAATGCATCGAAATAGAAATCATAATTAAGTTCAGTTAGCATTTTAAGCGCCCACACATTAAACTCGCTTCCTATTCCCAAAATCAAACCAGTAAAATTCTCCTTTTGGTATTGTGAAAATTTGAATGTTGGATCAAACACAAAATCAAATTGTGGCCCGATCAATAAATACGGGTTAAACTCATTAACAGAAATCCTTGGTTTAACAAGCAAAGTAATGTTTAAAGTATGAGCATAATAACTATTTCCTCCTTTCCAACCTCTTTGAATGTAATTCAATTCAATTGGAAAACTTAGATAGGGTAGATCCAAGATTTCTATAAAAACACCTAAATTAAGACCTATCAAACTCTTAGGGAGTGTTATTCGTTCTCCACCAAACCATCCTAAATTTTGATATTGATGGGTTTGTTTTGTTACAGAGGCACCTACCTTAAAACCATAACCTCTAATAAATTGGGCATTTACTGATTCACAATAAAATAATAATAGAATAATTAGAACAAAAATTTTCTTCATAAATACTCCTTCTGCTAAAAATTAAATTACCCGGTTAGTAACACCGCGAAAAAGAAGCGAATAGTTATACAAGATTTCAGATATTAATTCTATTCTTTTCCAACCCCTCCTATATTTTGTTATTAAAAAGTAATAGAAGTAATTAACCGGACAGATCGGGTCTAAAAAACAGTAAAAGAATTAAGCAATTAACACAAAACAATTGAGGGGGGTATTGTTTCGTGCTTATAGTTCTATTTAACTGCGTGAGAATTCTAATGAATTATTTTCAATTGTTCAAGTCTAAAATGAAGCAACAAGCAAAAAAATCCCGACAATATTTGCCGGGATTCTAATCCTGTAACTTTCAGGTCTTTAAAAACCTTCAAGATAAAATGCTAATATCAGGCTTCAACATTTTCCGATTTCAGCTTGGCATTAAAATAATCTCTGTTAAGCTGAGCAATATTCCGTACAGAAATTCCTTTAGGGCATTCAGCTTCGCACGCATATGTATTTGTGCAGCTTCCGAATCCCATTTCATCCATCATTTTAACCATTGACTGAACACGCTGATACCGCTCAGGTTGACCCTGTGGCAGAACAGCAAACTGAGAAACTTTGGCAGAAACAAAGAGCATTGCAGATGCATTTTTACAAGCCGCAACACAAGCACCGCATCCAATACATGCAGCAGCATCTGTTGCTTTCTCAATGGCATCTTTGGAAATCAGGATTGCATTTGCATCCGGAACTCCGCCGGTATCAACAGAAATAAATCCGCCGGCTTGAATAATTTTTTCGAAAGAAGTTCTATCAACAATAAGATCTTTAATAATTGGAAATGCTTTAGCGCGCCATGGTTCAATCCAGATAGTATCACCATCCTTAAAATGTCTCATGTGCAACTGGCATGTAGTAATTCTTGCTAACGGACCATGAGGTCTTCCGTTAATCACAAGACTGCAAGCGCCGCAAATTCCTTCCCGGCAATCATGTTCGAATGCAACCGGATCTTCTCCTTTAGCTTCCAGTTCTTCATTAAGAATATCGAGCATTTCAAGGAATGAGCTATCGGGTGATATATTTTTTACGTTGAAGGTAACAAATCCTCCAACAGCATTAGCGTTAGCCTGACGCCAAATTTTTAGAGTTAAGTTCATGTTTCCGCTCATTTGTAACTCCTTACTGTTGGTTTCAGATACTCAAATTCAAGCTCCTCTTTATGAAGATTCCACTTACCGGATTCAGCAAATTCCCATGCGGCAACGTAAGTATAATGTTCGTCATCGCGTTTAGCTTCACCATCTTCGTATTGAAATTCCTCACGGAAATGACCGCCGCAAGATTCTTTACGATCGAGTGCATCAACAGCCATCAACTCACCAAGCTCAAGAAAATCTGCAACTCTTCCGGCTCGTTCAAGTGCCTGATTTAAATCTTCTGCAGAACCCGGGACATTAACATTCTTCCAGAATTCTTCCCGCAAATCCCGTATTTCCTGAATAGCTTCTTTCAATCCTTTTTCGTTACGTGCCATTCCAACTTTATTCCACATTATTCTACCCAACTGCCGGTGAATATCATCTGTTGTTCTCTTTC
>JBBIHP010000061.1:0-17807 GCA_037446915.1 Ignavibacteria bacterium | reverse complement strand
GTATTTGGTTTGAATGATAATCCCCATACAGCAAACTTTTTACTGCTAATATTATTTTTAAAGTGATTTAATATTTTATTTACTATAACAAGCTTTTGGGATTTGTTTACCTCATCAACTACTTTAAGAATTTTCATAGGGGAATTAAAATCCTGAGAGGTTTTAATCAATGCATTAACGTCTTTAGGAAAACAAGAACCGCCATAACCGATTCCGGGGAATAAAAATCTTTTGCCAATCCTTGTATCGGAGCCCATTGCTTTGCGCACATTATCAACATTAGCACCAACTACTTCACAAAAATTTGCAAGTTCATTCATAAATGTAATTCTCATCGCCAGATATGAATTGGATGCATACTTTGTAACTTCCGAGCTTTCAGGATCCATCTCGAATATCGGGTTACCCTGACGAACAAATGGTTCATATAATTCTCTCAGTCTTTCGAAAACGTTTTGCGATTTTGCACCTACAACTATTCTATCCGGTTTCATAAAATCTTCTACTGCAAATCCTTCTCGTAAAAACTCGGGATTAGAAACAACTTCAAAATTTTTTACTCCATAACTTTCAAGTATTTCAGTGACCTTTTGAGCTGTTCCAACCGGTACTGTGCTTTTATTAACAAAGATTTTAAAATTAATTGAGCTTTCTTCACTTAGTATTTTACCTATATCATTTGCGACATGAAAGACATGATGAAGATCTGCCGAGCCATCTTCACCTTGCGGTGTAGGTAAACAAAGAAAGATAATTTCTGAATTCAATACAGAAGTTTTCAAATTATCTGAAAATAATAATCTCTTCTTTTCAATATTCCGGTTGAATAGAATATCCAGCCCGGGTTCATAAATCGGTACTATCCCTTCTTTTAGTTTTCTCAATTTCTCTTTATCATTATCAACACAAATTACTTTGTTTCCCATTTCTGCAAAACAGGTTCCTGTAACCAAACCAACGTAACCACTCCCAATTACTGCAAGGTTCATTTATACTCCCAAAAATTAATAGACAAAGTCTTTATCAATCCGGTTGAATGGAGTTGCTTTCAAATCTTTTTCTGATACAACGGGATTATCAACTTTCCAGTTTATATTTAATTGCGGATCATTATATAGAATTGCTCTCTCATACTCTTTGTTATATAATGCAGTACATTTGTAACTGAAAATTGCATTATCGGACAACACCGAAAATCCATGAGCAAAGCCAGCGGGAATCCACAATTGAAATTTATTTTCTTCGCTAAGTTCGCACGAAAAATATTTACCAAACGTAGGTGAGCCGAGACGAATATCCACGGCAACATCCAGAACTTTTCCAAATAATACAGAACATAATTTTCCCTGTGCAAATGGTGGTGCTTGATAATGCAAGCCCCTTACTGTTCCCTTTACAGATTTCGAAATGTTATCCTGAATAAAAGCAGCTGCAATTCCGCCATCGATGTACTTCTTGTTATTGAAAGATTCGTAAAAATAACCACGCGAATCTTCAAAGAGATCCGGTTTGATAACAAGTAATCCTTCTAAAGGTGTTTTTTCAAATATCAAATTAACCTCTTAGTATTTTGGATTTTGATGCCAATTCCATGCAGTAGAAATAATTTGATCGATTGAGAATTTCGGTTTCCAATTCAACAATTTTTCTGCCTTGTTGAAATCCGCAACCAGGACTGCCGGATCTCCTGCCCGCCTTTCAACAACCTGGTAATTTATTTTTTTACCTGTAATATTAATTGCTCTATTAATAATATCCAGCACAGAGTTTCCTAGACCGGTTCCAAGATTAATTATTTGTGAATCTCCAACTTTGTAAAGATAGTCAATTGCTTTAAGATGAGCATCGGCAAGATCATTAACATGTATATAATCGCGAATACATGTGCCGTCGTTAGTTGAATAATCATTTCCAAATACAAGAACCTTTTCCCTTTTTCCAAGGGCAGTCTCAAGAACAATTGGAATTAGATGTGGTTCGGGTAAATGACTTTCACCTATCAAACCGGAAGGATCAGCGCCAGCAGCATTGAAGTATCGCAATGATATATGCTTTATACCATAAGCATCATCAAAATCATTCAGGATTTTTTCGATTGTATGTTTAGTATTAGCATAAGGATTAATAGGATTGGATTTCTGATCTTCACTAATTGGAATTTTTTCGGGGTTGCCGTATATAGAACATGTGGAAGAGAAAATGAATTTGTTCACCCCAACTTCTTTACATGCTTTAATAAGATTGAAGCTGCCGATTACATTGTTATAATAATACATAAGCGGATTTTCGACGGATTCACCAACATAAGCGAAAGCGGCAAAATGAACTACTGCATCGGGCTTATGAAATGACAATGCTTTTAATAAATTTTCGAATTCAAGAATATCAATCTTTTCGAATACTGCATTTGAATGAACTGCTTCTTTATGACCGCGGCATAGATTATCAATTACAACGACATCAACATTTTTACCGGTAAGGTGATTTACAAAATGTGAGCCGATATACCCCGCACCACCGGTTACAAGAATTTTCAATTCAACCTCTATTCAATGAATCACTCAAAAATACAAAAAATATTATTCTTCAAACCTTACGTTATACTTAAATATAATAATTAATTGCAGGTAGAATTAATTTAGATTAATTTGGAATTTAGAAATAGACAAATAGGATATACAAATGGCACAATTACCAAAGAGATTTGAAAGATTTTTAAAGGAATATCCGGAAGTTGCCGTTGCGTATGAGAATCTTGGGGATGCTGTTCATAAACAGGGACCACTCGATGAAAAGACACGTGCATTAATTAAAATTGCTTTAGCTGCCGGATCAAAAATGGAAGGTGCTGTTCATGCTCAGGTTAGAAAAGCACTCAAATTGAAACTAACAAAAGCTGAAATCCGACAGGTTGCACTACTTTCAATTCCGACAATCGGTTTTCCGGCTGCTATGGCTGTTATGAGCTGGATAGATGATATTCTGGATAAGAAAAAGGGTAAATAAACCTTGATCGCTAATTCCGGGAATTATTCTTTTGAACCACAAATTGATCCTAAAAGAATTATTGCAATTTGGGGATTCAGCGAAGCCGCTTTAGGGGGAATTTTACACGCATTAAAAATTCCTTTAACTGGAATGTTCGTTGGAAGTGCCGCTGTTATTTTCATAACCCTACTTGCACATTATTCACAAAAAAAAACTGTCATTCTAAATGCAACAATTACTGTAATTGTTATAAAAGCAATTATAAGTCCGCATACTCCTTTAGCTGCATATTTTGCCGTCGGTTTACAAGGTTTGCTCGGCTACCTTTTCTTTTCCATTATTAAAATTAAAAAAATTGCTGCCGGTTTATTAGGATTTTTTGCCCTTCTGTTTTCTGCTCTCCAAAAATTTATATTACTCACAATAATCTTCGGTAATACTTTATGGGAATCGATAGATGACTTTGTCAATTATATTCTGCTTCAGCTTAAAATAGATATTTACGGTTACACAATAAGTTTCTCAATTATTTTGATCAGTATTTACTCATTAGTTCATGTTGCCGCTGGCATTTACTTTGCATCAAAAGCGGCAGCTCTACCCCATAAATTGAGAGAAAAAAGTTACTTGTTAACAGAAGCATTTAGGAATTATTTAACAGAAGACTTATTTGCCCGGAAGGAATTACATAAAAAGAAACGATGGTGGAAGAAAAAATCCGGAATAGTGCTAATAGTTTTCTTTATATCACTAATGATATTAACCTATTTTGAACCCGGTTTTGAAAAGAACCGTTCCTATGAAATTTTAATAATGTTGTTACGTTCAATTGTTGTAACATTTGTCTGGTTTGTAATAATTTCTCCATTCCTCATTTCACGTTTCAACAAGTTTATTGAAAAAAACAAATTCGAACGTGCATCAGAAATTAACAGGGTTACTTCCCTTTTTCCCGAATTCAAAAAAATAATCAACTATACCTGGAAATCATCAGCCGACTGTAAGAGGTTTAAGAGACTCAGGAAGTTCTTATCAGATTCTATTATACTACTGCTTATAACCCGGATTGAAAGCAATGCATGAAGTATATGTTTATAGCGGTCCTACCAAAAGCGGTAAAACCACAAAGTTAATGCAGTGGGCAGCGTCTCAAAAAAATATTGATGGAATTTTCCAACCTGTGATAGATGGAAAAAGATTCCTTTATCATATCTCATCCAGAACATTAAAAAAACTTGAAAGTGAAACAGAAACGATTAATATAGGTAATTACAAATTCAGCATTGAATCATTTAACTGGGCACAGAATGTTCTATTAGAATCAATAAAAAGTGATTTTGAATGGATAATAATTGATGAAATAGGACCTTTAGAATTACAGGAGAAGGGGCTGGAACCGGTTATTAAAACTATTTTATCTGTTCGAAAAAAATATCAATGGAATTTAATTTGTGTGGTTAGAGAATCAATGTTGAAGAAATTCCTTGAGCACTACCAATTAGAAGAACAATACAAAATACTCGAAATTTAAGGAAGGGCTTATTACCCTTCCTTAATCAATTATTAATAATTTCTAAAATGAATAAGTAAATCCGAGATGGAATAAAACAGTAGATAAATCACTCGAGCTTCCATCGTATTCATTAGCAATCAAACTGTTATTAGCAGCTTTCATTGAATTATTCAGAGCCATTTCAAAAGCACCATTAATCACAAATCCATTTGCAATTTTATAACTCAATCCGCCCATTAAATGATTTTCTACTACCGCGGGAAATATCGGAAAGATAGTTGCCGCTGGAACCGGATTGGCACCATTTGCAAAACCAACGCGCAATGTTAAATCTTCATTAGCAAAATATTCACCACCAATTTTTATCAATAATTGATTTTCCCAGTTCATCGGGAAATCGATATTAAACGAGCCGTTATTTCCCATCATTTTATTAATGTTTACATTTCCTCCGCCGGTAAGTTTTAAGGTCATCTTATCAAATGCATCTGCCCAATTCAAATATTCAATATCTGCCGATAAACTAATACTTGATGAAGGTTTGTAAGAGATCCCAAATCCAAATGACTGCGGGAAGGTAAGATCAACTTCTAAATTATAGTTGGCTTTTACTCCTTTAGACATATCGATACCAAGCTGTGTAAACATTGTCATTACAGCCGCTTGCGCTTGTTGAGATGTCATACCAGGATTCTGCATCATCATTCCCTGAACCGCTTTGCCGAATGCATCATTCAACTGATAGGACATATCCATTGTTGCATTTCCATTTTTATAAGTCAACGAGGTAGGCAAAGTATAGCTCAATCCAAATGAAAGTTGATCGTTTACTTTGTAAGCTATACCTAATTTGCCATTAAATCCTATGGCAGTTAAATCGCTCATTTTTGTCGTAGCTGTTACTTCATCATAGCCAAATCCACTAGCGGTTGGAGGAGCTGCAAACATTTGACCAAAGGTCATACCAAGCATTGCAGTGCCCTTCATAACTTGAGGACTTAATGAATAAGGCATCCAGAATTCCAGCATACTATATACAACATGAAAACTTGCACCAACCGAAAAATTCTCATTTATTTTGTATGCAACGGACAAACCACCTTGCATGGAAGCAAGTTTCGAGTGATATTCCTGTAAAGTATATGAGCCATTCATTTCTCTATACAAAGCATGTTTCAATTTATAGTCTGCACCCATTCCTCCGGAAGTGAAGAATCCAACTCCCCAGGTGAAACTGCTTTCAGAATTCTTACTTACATATGAAGCTCCCGGTAAAGGGAAGATATTTTTATCTCCTTCCATCTCATTAAGATTATTCTTAAAGTGTAATGAAGGAAACATTAAAGAAAGGTTGACATCAAGCACGGAATTATTTAAAAATGAGATCCCGGCCGGGTTAGTCATCATTAATTCAGAACTATCAAATGTACCAATGGATGTTCCTCCCCTTCCTAGTGATAAAGCATTAAATCCAACCATTCTTGTACCGCTTTGGCCAATTAAAGTTGAAGAAAGGAAGGCCAAAACCAAAATAGATCTGATAAAAATTTTCATATTTTCCCCAAAAGATGAAATACTATTTTTTTAATTGTATAAGATATTCTACGTTTATTAATCAGGTAAAAATAATCTGAGCTCCCGCAGATTTTTCATAAAATTCTCCAACTGTTAAAACGCCATCAACCTGAGGACAGAAATCTTTGGATGTCAAATGAAACATATCGACTGTAGCTTTACATCCATAAATTGTACAACCGGCATCATGAATCATTTCAATGAATTCTCTAATTGGAGGAATATCCAATTTTTCCATTTCTCTTTTCATCATCCATGTAGCAAACCAAGACATACCCGGTATAGCTCCCATCCATGTAGGTAAACCCGGTCCCATAGCATCAGGTACGCACATCGCTGGATTGCCAACTGTTGCAACTTTTATTTTGTCCATTTTTTTCTCAATAACAGCATGTAATCCAAAAAATGTAAAAAAGAGTTGAGCTTCAATTCCTTCCATTCTGGCACCATTAGCCATTATTAATCCGGGGTAAATTCCTTCTAACGAACCCCGGGAAACAATAATTGATACTTTCTTAATTGGTTCTGACATTTTTAATCTCCTATTATTAAATACAACCTTTTGGTTTTGGTAATCCAGCAATTCTGGCTGCTTTTTTTGCCGGTCCTTTTGGAAAAAGTGAATAAAGTTCTTTTGTATCTACTCCGCTTTCTTTTGTTAATTTTCGGATAGAAGGAGCATCCCCTTTATCCGTGAATTCTTTGCGCATATAATTAATTACAGCCCAATGACGATCTGTTAATCCCTCAATACCTTCTTCAACTGCTATTGCTTTTGCTATTTCTTCATTCCAATCTGATACGTTGGCAAGATTTCCATCGGCATCAAGTTCGATTAATTTTCCTGCATACTCTTTACTGGCCATTTTTTCTCCTAATTAATTTGAGTTACTTTATTAGTTAATTCGTTATTCTTTTGTTCTGAAATATTTTTCAAAAATTGTAACATAAAGAGGATCCCCCGTTTCACCTCAGGTGTATTTAAATCCTTTATGATTTTGAAATAGGAGATATCTTCAGATGCAGTGAAGTCTAAATTTTTATAGATATTTACCGCATTATTGATTGCTTGAAGCATATCGGGTTGAGTAAGGTTTTTTACAGTATTAAGAATTGTTACAACATTATCACCCAATGCTTTAACATCTTCTTTTTCGAATGATGTAACAACTTTATCGACGATTTTCCCTGATTCCTTCATAAAATCAAAGTAACCTTTGTGGTCGTATTCATCTAACTTTGCCATAAAGTCAATTATATATTCTCTAACAAGTGGTGCTACATCAGTAAGAAAATCCTTCGTGCTTTCAAGCTGCTGAATTACTCTGCTAATAACATTTACATTCCTCAACATATATTTACCAAAGTGCAGAAGATCTTTTGTATTCACATATTCATGAATCTCATCAAGCTCCTCAACTGCAGTATCATAAAAGTCCTTGCCGACTCGCATTAAATCGTCTTTAAGATCTTCAAGCTCTCTTCTGTGGCGTCTTTGAAGTTCGATCTCTTCAAGAATTAAATCAAGCTTAGAATTAATCTGATTGATTTGTTCCTGTAAGTTTCTTTGTTCCATTTATAACCTCTTACCAGCCATAGACATATTTGCTTCAATAGGTAATTCAACGCCTTTCAGAAGAAAATTCCAGTACATCCAGCGGAACATTATTTTTCCGTAATGATTCATCTTTGTTTCTTCTAAAAGGGAAAATGGCCCGACTCCCGGCAGAGGAAATTTTCCTGGTAGCGGTTCTGTGTCGTAATTGAAATCTATTAAAATCCCCTTGCCAAATCCCGATTCGATAAAGCAATTTGCATGTCCGTCAAATTTTGCTTTAGGACTGTGTCCATCTATTACATCCATAAAATTTTCAAATAAAATATCAGCTTGAAAATGTGCAACCGATCCAGCTTTTGAGCTTGGAAGATTTGTTGCATCTCCAATAACGAAAATATTTTTATACCCTTCAGCCATCAGGGTAAATTTGTCCGTCGGAATAAAATTTAGTTCGTCGCCCATTCCGCTCCTTGATATAGCTTCATCTCCTTTATTTGTTGGTATTGTGACCAACACATCAAATTCAACTTCCTGTTCATCCCATGAAATAATCTTTTTAGTATCATTATCTACTCTACCTATACTGAAATCACTTATAAGATTAATATTCTTTTTATTTAAAAAATCTCCAAGTATACCGGAAGCCCTTGGTTTTGTAAAAGCACCCGGAAGCGGAGTAACAAAATTAATTTCGACTTTATCCCTGATTCCACGTTCTGTAAAATACCAGTCAGCCAGAAATGCGAACTCAAGGGGAGCTACAGGGCATTTAATAGGCATCTCAGAAATGTTTATTACTAATTTTCCCCCTTCCCAATGTTTAAAGAATTTGGCGAGTGCACATGCTCCTTCTATTGTGTAAAAATCGAAAATACTTTTATACCATAATGAATTTTTAAGCCCTTCAGTCTCGCCCGGATCAATTTTAGCACCTGTAGCAATTATTAAATAATCATAACCAAGTACCTGTCCATTTTTCAGTAATACACGATTTTCAGCTGGTTCAATTTTTTCTATCTCAGACTTAATAACATTTGTTTCCGGCGGGAAAAAATCCCGCTTAGGTTTTGTAACATCTTTATATGAATAAATTCCAAAAGGGATAAATAAAAATCCCGGTTGATAGTAATGGGTTTCATGTTGGTCTACAATCGTAATCTGCCATTCGTCTTTATTTAGTACCGGCTTTAATTTATTTAGCATCATTGTGCCAGCAGTCCCGGCGCCGAGTATTAAAAGTTTCCTCATTTCTAAATTCCTTTCTTTGATAAGTCATTAAATAAGTTCTTTTAATTTATTTTTAATGCTCTCGCAATTACCAAATGAAGAATAAACTTCGCACTCTCTACAATCTTTATTTTCACATATATTGCCCTTATGTTTCAACATCCAGCATGGTTTTGAATAGCCATTATAGGCTTCACATTTTTTTCGTTCGGTCGTCGAACATTTTACAATCCCCCAGCATGGTATCAGAGATAATAATTTTCTTATTCCTTCAATTCCTATTTTATCTTGTGTAAGTACTTTCCTAATACAGCGAAGCCGTTCAAGATCCCTTTCAGAGTAAAGTCTTTGGTTGCTTGTTTTTTTAAAGGGGATTATTAATCCTTCTCTTTCATACATTCTTAAGGTATGAACAGAAATGTGAAGTAGTTTTGCAGCATTACTTATTGTAAAAATAGGTAGTGATGGTATAGTGTTCATGTCTTCGCTGATGATTAATAAAAAGTTGATATTCATGAGTATCAACTTTTCTGCCAGCAAATAATATCAACTAAATGAATAAAAAGGGCGATTTTAGCTTGAATAAATAGATTGTCTTTCCATTTGAGAGAATTTATGGTTGTTTTTTCTTGAATTTGGAAAGCATTGAATAAAAAACCCAGCAAAAAATTGTTTGCTGGATTTTGGGTTGGATGAATTTATTTAACAGCCTTCCTTTTTCTTTTTCTTTACACTTCCGCTAGCGGATCCTTTAGGAGGTTGAATTTTAAGTACGGGTTTAGGATTTGAAACACTTAATGTTATTTCGCTTCCAGTAATGACCTGTGGCTGCCCTCCAAAATACCTGCTTATAGCAGAAGCAATTTCAAATTTTGCTTTTTCTTCCTGTGTTGCATTAGAAGTTAATTTTGGGAAAAGAATTTTATCGTTCCATTCTTCCATTCCGCCTCTTAACATGTAAACATTTTTATAATCTTTTGCTTTAAGCAGAAACCATGCTTGTGCTGAATGAATTCCGCCCTCGGAGTAAAGAACTATTTTTTCATTTCGGGATAATTCACCATCAAGAAGATTTGTAATTGGAATGTTTTCGGAGGTCGGAATATTATAATTATTATATTCTTTTTCTGTTCGAAGATCAATCAGCCTGTAATCAGATTTCCCTTTAATAATCCAGTCTGCAAGTACATCAACGTTAATATGATCAACTTCCGTTTGAACCATAACTGAAAGATCCTTTGTACTTATTTTTGCATGCGAAGTATCGAAAGGATTGGAGATAATAAAAGCAGTGAATCCCATGAATATTGCTATTGCCGCTAATTTAATTTTAAGATCAATTTTCTGAATCATTTCAAGAAGTTTCATTTCACACCTCCGGATTTCTTAGCAGCCATTTTTCTCTCGCCCCATTCGGCAGCAGCAAAAGCACCAACAGCCATAAGAACAACAAGAAAAACTATCATTCCATAAGACAATCCCAGATAGTCAGGTAAAAATACTCTGCCCATATTATTGGAATAATAAAATCCTTCTATTAGAGGGAAAATTTCACCGAACACAAAAATTCCGGCTATAACACCAAGTAAATAAATTACCCCATCAATTCTTCCAGTTGCAGCCGCTACACATGAAGTACCCGGGCAGTAACCTCCTACCACAAAACCTACTCCTAATATCAAACCACCGACAACCTGAGGGATTAAATTTGTATCTGTATAATAAACTAGTGAAAGATCGAGCCAGCCGAATGCAACAAAAAAGAAGACACCGAGCATTGCAGTTACAATTGCACTGAACATTACTTTCAACACTCGCATATCAGTAAAGTAAAATTGCGATGCAAGAATTCTTGCATTACCGAATCCACCACGTTCTAATGCAAAACCGAAACCGATTCCGATTGCGAATGCAATTACTAAACTGAAATCAGCACTAAAAAAATCGAATTTAAAAAATGGTGCGTTCATGTCCATTGCCTCCTCATAAAATAAGCCATACCATAAGCACCGGCAAAAACCATCATCATAAAAGCCCAGCTACCTAAATTAAGCAGAGCTCCCCCAGTAAGCGCCTGACCGCTGGTACAGCCTCGTGCAAGTTTAGCACCGAATCCCATTAAACCACCTCCAATGAATGCAAATAATAAACGGTTTCTTACTGAGATCCGATCCCCTTTTTCAACTGTCTTTTTAACTCTGTGTGCTAATAATCCGGAAATTAATCCACCTACAAAAACGCCAAGCACTTCAAAAACCAGCCAATCTTTTAGTGGATTAGTTGAACCATCGCCGACATACTCTTTGAAATAGGGATTATTAGCTGCATGCTCTGGAGCTACCTGCTGAACACCTGTTGCTACTAATGAAGAGAAAGCTCCCGATGCACCAAGTCCCCTTCCCATAATTACAAAAGCAGCAAGTAGAACCAATCCCAATCCAATCCCGACAAGATATGGATTTGAATAGGGTTTAGGCTCATGAATTTTTTCTTGAACCGCTTCTTCCTTAGAAAATATTCCTGTAATTGATGACATAAATTATCTCCGTTATTTAAAGTGCGCATTCAGCCAATGGCTATGCTGCCCGGCCGATACTATTACAAATCTTAAAATTAATCCTCCGATTATTACCATAATGGGCGCAATAGGAGAATGTTTTATTTTATGATTAACTGCTAACAACTGAATTATTAATGGAATGATTATTCCCATACCAACAACAAAAACCCAGAATGCTGGGGCATAAGCACCACTTAGTAAAAGTTCTGCAGCATCAATATGAACCTTAGTTGATGTAAGTAGTCCGATAATCATTAACGCTATCACAAAAATTTCGATTGTTAAAAATCCATTATCGGCTTTCGCAAGTAATTCTCTTTCCTTAACATTCTTTGCAATCATATGAACAAATGCAGCTGCAGTAGATAAACCTGAAACAAGAAATAAAACCCATAACATTGATGAGTTCCATAAAGGACGGGCTGCCATTGTGCTTAACAAAACTCCTGTATAAACTCCAAGCAAACCGCCAAGCAGCATATTAGCTACACCAATATTCTGAATTAACTTCGGGCGTTGATTAATATAGGTTGTTACCAAACTTATTTTGGGAAATTTTTTCATAAGAAATTGAGGCGGACCCATAAGTAGATTAGCAATAATGATTGGATAAACTAAAATTAATATCCATGCACCCCAGGACATTGGCGAGGCTATTTTAAAAGTTGTGTATAACCTCCAGACAAAAAGCTTGTGTTCAAGATCCAGAAAAAGTGCAAACATGCCAACACTTAATAATATCAAACTTATTATTGGTAAAGTATAACAAGCACAATTTGTTTCTTTGTATCTCCTGCTAAATAAAAAATATCCTGAGATAATCATCATTCCGGCAACCATTCCGCCAAGAAATAAATAAACCGGAATTTCCCAACCCCAGACTGCCATCGATGGATCAATATGAAGATTGTGTCTTGTTGTTGATAGTTCTTGCATTAATCAATCTCCTTAAATGAAAAGTAGATTTATATGACGGTAAATATTTTTTAGTATCACAATTATCAAAATTCAATTCCTATGTAAGGTAATATATTCTTGGTGATGTTCCTGCTTCAGGAATTAATGTGTGATTTTTTCTTGAAGCGATAAGTTTGCTAACCTCACTATTAGGATCATCAAGATCGCCGAAGTACATACAATGCGTTGGACAGACAGAAACACAAGCCGGTAATTCACCTTTTTCAACCCTGTGCATACAGAATGTACATTTATCTGCATAACCTTCGGGATTAACAAATCTTGCGTCATAAGGACAAGCAGCAACGCAAGCTTTACAACCAATGCACATATTATGTGTAACAAGAACAATTTTACCAAATTCTTCAACATGGCTCGCACCAGTAGGGCAGCATGAAACGCAAGGAGTATTATCGCAGTGATTGCATCTTTGCGACTGAATTTCTAAATGAATATCCGGAAACTTTCCGTTAGCAACAGTAACAATCCAGTCTCTATTATAACCTTCGGGAACATTATTTTCTGTTTTGCATGCAACAACACAATCCATACATCCAACACATTTTTTTGTATCAATCACCATTCCAAAACGCGCCATACTACACCTCCATCTCAAAAGTTACAAAGTTCACATTCATTCCGGTTCCTCCCATAATAGGATCAATTTTATACCTGGTGATAAGTTGAGCATCACTCGCACCTTTTCCATAAGCTCCTTTCAACATTTTTGAATTATGACCGAATCCATGAACCATATAAACACAATCGGTTCTAATTCTTTCGGTTACTTTTACTTTCACTTTATTACTTGTTATTCCATCCTGATTTTTCAATTTAATATACTGACCGCTGGCCAAGCCATATCTGCTCGCAATATCTTTATTCACCCAAACTTCATTTTCTTCCATCATATCCATCAATATCCGGTTTGATTGTGTTCTACTAAATGAATGAACCGGTGATCTTCCAAAGAGTAATCGGAAATATCCTGATGGCGGTTCCTCCGGTCGCGTAAACTTGGGAACGGGATCGAATCCGGCTTGAGCTAATTGTATTGAGTAAAATTCTATTTTACCAGAAGGAGTTGGGAATTCAGGAGTAATTCCATCTTCAAAATAAATTGGTGGTTTTTCACCACGGATAATTCCTTCTTTCTTTAGTTGATCTAAACTCAAACCGGCGGCATTCAATCTATAAGATAGATATTCTTCGATGTGCTGCCATGGGAAGTAATTACCGAGTCCAAGTTTATCAGCAAGTTTTTTTGCTATCCACCAATTCGGTTTTTGGTCTGCCGGAGATTCAACAACAGGTTGACGGATTCCTACAAACGTTTCTTTAAATGACGAAGCATGAAGATCGTCGTAACGCTCGAGATAAACTGATTCAGGAAGAACTACATCAGCCCAACCGGCAATTTCACTTGGTATAACATCTACAACAACCATAAGATCAAGATTCTGAATTGCTTTGATTGTCTCTTCTTCATTTGGTAAAGCATGAATAAGATTTGTAGCATAAATAAACCATCCTTTAATTGGATAAGGTTTGCCAGTAATTGTTGCTTCTCTAATTCCGGTTGTTATCTCTTCAATTGCAAAGGGATATTTATTATCAGGATTATCAACTTTATCCTTACCGGGTTTTGGATATACCGGATATGGATAAGGAGGAATTGAATAACTTGATGGAAAGAAGAAACCTCCTTTACGTCCCCACGAACCAAGAAGTGCATTAAGAAGCGCAATTGCCCTACTGCGTTGTGCATCATCACCATACCATGTTACATGTCTTCCGGGATGAATTAGAGTTGCCGGTTTATTCATTGCCATTACACGTGCAGTAGTTTTTATTAACTCAACATCAATTCCTGTTTCAGTATAAGCCCATTCCGGTGTATAAGGAGAAATTTCTGCCGCAAATTGTTCGAACCCGAAGCCAAATTTATTTACATACTCCACATCGTATAGTTTTTCATTTACAATTACATTCATCCATGCAAGTAACAATGCGATATCTGTTCCGGGTTTAATAGGCAGATAATATTTTGCTTTTGATGCGGCAACAGAAAATCTTGGGTCAACAACAATCACAGTTGAATCATTTTCAACTGCATTAGCAAATTCCTGTGCTTGCGAATTATGCATATTCTCACCCAGATGAGAACCAATAAGCACGAGGCATTTTGCATTTTCAATATCAGTTCTTTCGGGTGAACCGATTCCATCGCCGAATGTCAATTCAAAACCGACATCGCGCGGACCACGGCACTGTGCATACGAAGGAGCTGAAATATTATTAACACCGTATGCTTTAAGAGTATGCTTTAGAAAATTTCCGCCGATACCATGTGAGAAGAAAGCAACTGATTCCGGTCCATATTCGGATTTAATTTTTTTCATTTTAGAAGCAATATAATTGAGCGCTTCATCCCAGGTAACTTCTTTCCATTTCTCTTCGCCCCTTTCTCTGGTTCTGATTAATGGAGACCGCAAACGGTCAGGATCGCTATATGCCCCGATACCACCGGTTCCTCTCGGGCAAAGTCTTCCTTTGCTAAGTGGATCATTTGGATTTCCTTCTATCTTCCATAATGCGCCGTCCTTTAAATATGCAATAGCACCACATTTCCAGAAACAGATATCGCAATAAGTTGGAATCTTCTGAATTCCTTTTACCTTTTCCTTATTAATTTTTTCCGATCCTTTAACAATTGGACTAAGAGCTGATGCCGCAGCAACTGCACCAACAGAAAAACCTGTTATCTTCAAGAATTTTCTTCGTGAAATTGAATTCATCTATTAACCTCTAAATGGATTTAATCAATTCTTTAACTTTGCCGCATTCTGAAAAATTATTATAGACTTCACATTCTCTGCAATTTTTATTTTCACAAACTGTTCCGGGATGGTCATAAGTCCAGCATGGTTTACCATGTCCGTTATAACCTTCACATTTTTTTCTATCCTCCTCAGAGCAATTTACAACTTGCCAGCAAGGGATTAGCGAATAGATCGTTTTAATCCCGTTAATAGAAATCTTTGATTCATTAATAGCATTTCGGATACAATTGATCCGGTCCAGATCCGCTTTTGAATATGATCTTTGTTTGCTCTCTTTCTTGAAAGGAATAATCAATCCTTCCTTTTCATACATTCTTAAAGTATGAACGGAGATGTTTAAGAGTTTAGCCGCACTACTTATGGAAAAAACCGGCTCGCTGTGAGATACTTTTATTTCTGTCATTTAATATTCATTGTTGTTGATATTTATAAATACCAACTTTCTTGCCAATTATAATTATCAAATAAATATGTGAATACGTTCCAAAAACGAAGGACGAGTTTCATTTTTTAGAATTATATCAAAGTTTTTTTTCAAAAATGGAAAATAAGATTTGATGTCTGCGAGCAAAAAATTATTAAAAATGAGATAGTAAGTTAGATAAGATGGGTTTTAGTGTATTCAAAATCTTCCGGAGTATTAATATTGAAGAATAGATCCTTCATATAAAATATTTTCTCTTCAACATCAACAATTTCTGCACCTACCCTTTCAACAAAATTCCATAGACTTAAGGAAGATTTTATAATTTCTTTATTGTTGTTACGCGCTTCAATGTTAGATTCAAGAATACTTTCCAAGATAGGAATCAGTTCAATGCTGTAAATACCGCATAGATAATGGGTTCTTTGCTCTGCAAATGGAACGGTTATCAATTCATCGGTTTTATAATTTATTAAATACTTTATTAAGTCCGGTAAGATAAATGGCATATCAACCGAAAGTATAAATATTTTCTGTGTGCTAAGAAATTTTAAGGCAGAGTAAATTCCGCTTAGTGGTCCAAAATCCCCATAAATATCTTTTACTTTTTCTGAATTAATGAAATCAAACTGATCGGGAGCGTTTGTGCTGATAACAACTTTTGTAAAAACAGACTTCATCAATTGATAACATCTTTCAATCAGAGTTATATCATCTATTTTTAGAAATGATTTATTGATACCCATGCGGGAGCTTTTACCACCGGCAAGTATTACTCCGGTTACATTATCTACTAATATTGATTTGCTCATCAAGATGATCTATAAGGAATGAGGTAATTCCACTGTAATAAATAACCAATTAATAGAATACAATTAACACATTATACATGGCGCCAGACAAAATCACTTTTATCCAGGTCGTCCTCATCAAATGCTCCTCGTATTAATATCTTATGAATCTCTTCGCGTGTAAGCTTATCGGAGATATCAAGTTTAGTAAATAACTCATGTACGTAACCGCGAATTAGATAGAAACTGCCGAGATCGAAATAGTTATTTAGAATTGTCATACATTCAATAAGGTGATGAAAATCGGAATCTTCGAATAAATCTTTTTTCCAGGCGATTGTACTCCAAAAAACTTTTTTAGTAATGTATAACGCATAATTAATTTCGGTTAGTGGAAAACCTTCATTATATCTTTCGGCGCCAATTTTCTCAAAATATTTTTCTGCTTCATCATTAGATGCGCCGCTTTTTAACCATTTGATAAAATTCTGGAAAACTAATTCTTCCCTTGCAATTACTTTTGATTCATCCAGCTTCTGGTAGGTAGTCATATACTCAGATTTCATTAATTGCTCGTAATACGCCTGAGCTAAAATGTTAACATGCGATTCAACAAAGTTGATCATTTTTGTAAAATCCATTCTTCCTCCAAAATTTGATAAGAAGTTACTTTTTCTGATCTATAAATTCAACCTGACTAAAATAGAAAGGATCTTTTCTTTAATTAAAAACGTAAGTTTTTTCGAGCCAGTAATCTACTTTTTCACCATCGAATGCGATCGGCTGCCAGCGGGATTTATATACTGCATTAACTACAAAAGTCAGACATTTAGAATTGTTTGTAGTATTGTTAAGTACTTCATGCTTTAGAACAAAACCATCTTTTCCAATAAGCAATTTTAGTTTAATTGCACCTTCACTCCCGTCAACCTTTTCGGGAACAACCTCAACTATTTGTCTTGGGACAAATGGAAATGAGGAAGCTTCATATACTCCTTTTGAATTTCCTTTTAGAGTATTCGATTTGTTTCCTTGTTCACTTTTTTCAAAATTCTGTAACTTTTCTTTTATAATAACATCAGATAAAATTTCCGGTTCGTCAATAGGAATTATTAAGGATGGAATTTCCGGGAGGGGCGGTTGTAAATTGTTTGGTGATGATTGATTTGTCTTTGGTATATCAACAACTGTTATAACCGGCTCCGGAAAGTAAGGGATATTGCCGCTTTTGTTTTCTATATCAGGCGTTAATACGAATAATACAATTATAATAACCAGACTAAGTATCAGCGCTGCTTCAAAGTTACGTTTATAGTTTATCTTATCTTCCTTAAGCTTCATAATTGCAGTATTCGATTTATTATTTTATTT
>JBBIHP010000060.1:0-17872 GCA_037446915.1 Ignavibacteria bacterium | reverse complement strand
ATTTCTAAAGCAAGTCGGGAGCTGAATATTCTTGTTGCAACTTCCGGAGATACCGGAAGTGCCGTTGCAAATGGTTTTTATAATACTCCCGGGATAAATGTTTTTATTCTCTACCCGAAGGGAAAAGTCAGCCACATTCAGGAGATGCAGCTAACAACTCTTTATGGAAATGTTACGGCGCTCGAAATTGATGGAACGTTTGATGATTGCCAGCGGCTTGTAAAATCTGCTTTCGTTGATACTGAATTGAATAAAATATTAAATCTTTCATCCGCCAATTCAATTAATTTTGCACGACTGCTTCCTCAAACATTTTATTACTTTGGGGCATTTAAGCAGCTGAAAAATAAAACCGGAGAGATGTTCTTCTGCGTTCCATCGGGCAATCTCGGTAATCTTACTGCTGGATTAATTGCAAAAGAGATGGGTCTGCCTATTACAAAATTTATTGCCGCTACTAATGAGAATATAACTTTTGCAGAGTATGTAAAGAACGGAAGATTCGTCCCGCGCGATTCAATCCAGACATTATCCAATGCTATGGACGTTGGCAACCCGAGTAACCTTGCAAGAATTCAATCGCTCTACTTAGATAATCTGGAAGTAATTAGAGAAAACATTTATTCCGATTCTGCAGATGATAATCTTACTGTTGATACAATTCGGCGTGTTTACGAAAACTATAAATATGTAATTGATCCGCATGGCTCCGTCGGTTATTACGTTATGAAAAAATATCTGTCAAACAACCAAGCACAAAATTATTCTGCCGTTCTTTTAGAAACAGCACACCCGGCAAAATTTCTTGATGTTGTGGAAAAGGAATTAAATAAAAAAATTGAAATTCCTGAACGGCTTAAAAATTGTATGAGCAAAGAAAAAAGATCCGTCTCAATCTCGTCGGATTACAAAGAATTTAGAAGCTACTTATTGGATAGAAAACATAAATGATTTATTAAACTGACAGCTCTCGCATCTTGTCAAAATTTCAACATCAGGGAAATCTAATATGAAAACCAGATCTTTAATAAAAGTATTTTTTTATTCTATTGTGTTTATCACTCTTTTGAATTGTTCGGGTGCCAGGGAAATTCAGAGTGTTCATAGTAAAGAAGAAATTAAAATTGATGGTCTTCAGAATGAATGGGAAGGGAAGTTAAATTTCGATAACAAAGCAAAGATAGCCGTCGGATTTCAGAATGATCCTGAAAATCTTTATCTCTGTATCACCACAAACGACCGTGTGAATATGATGAAAATATTACGTCTCGGTTTAACTGTATGGTTTGAACCAATAAACGGAAAGAGAATTGGTATTAAGTACCCAATAGTTAATGTGGAACGTATGAGAGACATTCCTTTTAGATCCGGAGAACCCGGTGATGAAAGAGAAAATCCGGACGAGCGTTTTTCAAAATTAATTTCCAATCAAAAAGAATTATCGATTGTAAATGAAGATGACTATCCGCTCTATCTTCTCGATAGTAACGATCCCAATAACATTCAGGCAAAAATTGAAATTAACAAAGGTAGTTTTGTTTATGAACTTAAAGTTCCTCTTTCGACAAATAAAGAAGCAAAATATTTTATTGAGTCATCTCCTTCTGAAAAAATAAAAATCGAAATCGTTACAAATGAGTTTAAAGTGGAAGCGCAAATGGGAAGACCGGGTAGCGGTATGAATCCCGGTTCCGGAAGACAGCCGGGTGCACGCGACGGCAATAATAGAAGACCGGGTGGAAATCCTACAGAAAGAAATTTTGAGATGAACCAGGACCCGATTAAACTAAAATATGCTGTTAAACTTTCGGGGTAGGTTTGTTATTTTTTATCATAAACGAACAACGATTTCTCTACTATTTCTTGAATCTCTTTTTTTACATTTGATAAGAAATCATAACCGGTCGATTGTTCAACACGACGGACTGTTGTTAAATAATTCCGCCACGGTTCATTTCTAATTCCGTTTTTGTTGGGCATAACAACCGCAATAATTTTTGTTGTATCGGTGATTGACTGTAATGATTCGTCTCTGTTTAACACAACAATTATTTTGAAAAAGCTATCGGGTACAGCAACTAAATCTTTAATTCTATTTGCCGAATGAAAAATACCACCGGCAATTACAAACAGCTCTTTGTTCTCTTTTTTGCACAATTCTTCGCAATAGTTTTCTAGATTTAGCCAGACTCCCCTATTTAAGTCCGGTCGCTGCGGCAAAATGTTTGTTAGAAGAAATGTTGATTTATTATCCTCAACCGTTCTGGTTCTCTCCTCGCTTCTAACCATGTGTCCGCGGTCGTAACCGGAGTTTGTGTAATCCGAATGCTTTACTTTACTAAACGAATCCGGAAGAGATGTGTCGGTAATAAAATTTCCGGTATATCTCGGTACGTCACCATACCACGAACTATCAAGATTCCAACTTACCCAGTTTGCAGCGTTTCTATTCGGATTATAACTTAAAACGTATTGAGATCGGATAATTATAAAATCATCGGTTGAGTCTTGATCTGCCGGAATTCCAAGTGTGATATTTACATTTTCAATTCGCGGGTAGCTCGATCCGTTATTGCTTGCACCAACGTGCTGGTTTGTTGTTGAACAGGAGAGAATAAATACTAAAAGAATAATGGATGCGTTATAAAAATATTTTTTCATTTTATTTGAGTTAAAGTTAATATCCCATCTTTCCATTTTGCTCATGTAAATTGAATAGCATTCTATTTCACGAAAAGAAAATATTAAGTTGATATGCAAAGAGCAAAACAATCAAAAATTTGTAAATATTAAACTTGCCTTTAGAAAAGGGCTTGCGTATCAAATTGTGCTAAGTCTTTTTGTAGATATCTGAAGAGTATTACTTATAGCAGAAATGAAATTTTTGCGGGAAATAATTCTTTGCTGAATGAAGGAAATCGTCTGATTAACTATCCTCCGACCATTCTCATATCAAAGGGCGATAACTCTGAAACTTCCATTCGAATATTTAGTTCTTTAATAAGCTCTTTAATAGTTTTTATTTCGGCTTCACTTACATGTAATCGGTGCTTTAGCATTGCAAGACTGGTAAATGCAATTTTACCTGCTTCTCTTTCAAATGCAAAGACCTGTTTTCTAATATCGAATGCATTGGCTTCAAGACGCTCCAGCTTTTTCTTAAGCTTAATCAATATTTCATTCTTGCTCAGATTGTGCATCAACAAAATTCCAATATCAAAATTGGTTGTCTGGTAATTATCTTCCGATAAAAATCCGGTTATCGATTCCTGAAGCTCAAATTCACCTTCCGGGGTAATATTATAAATAGTCTTCTCAGGTAAATTTCCTGATTTCTCTATTCTCCCGTTAATCAATCCCCTCTTTTTAAGATTGTTAATAGTCGCATAAACGGTCGAGTCGGCTAAAGGAAGCCACTTTTTCGTTTGTAAGTATTCGAGCATTTTAGTTATTTCATATGGATTGAGTTCGTGTTCCGAAAGAATACCAAGTATCAGAGTTGCCAATTTCGAAAGCATTCTAAATAATTCCACTATCAATTTACAGTAGTATAAAAATAGAGGACTGGCGGCAAGTAATCAACAAAAATCTATGAAAAAATTAGATCGGTTAATTCCCGGTTTTGAACAAAATCTTCGAAGCTACTGTCTATAAATTTTGCATTTCTATTTAGTGATTTGTAATTGAGCTCTAAAGATTCTTTCTTTTTGGGATTGATTACAATCAGTTCTTTATCGGGTGTGATCTGTTTTTTTAATAATGCTTTTACATGAATGTCCGCGTTCGAGAGAGAGTATCCCACAAAAACAATTTTTTTCGCATTTCTAATCTCCCTGGATGATTCAGTCATCAGTTGAGAAATTACCGGGTGGTTTAAAAACTTTAGATAGCTTGGCGGCATAATCAAAGTTTGGAATTCCGTTCCATCTATGGGACAACTATATTCGTATTCCAATTTCTCCGGATATGTATAACCGAGGAACTTTCCTTTATTAAGATCGATATTCCTATCCCACGGTGTTAGCAATGTTTGATTACAACAATTACAGTATTTCCAGTTCAAGCTGCCATGCAACTTAAGAATCTTAAAAGGAATCGGGTTTTCGTCTTCTTCAACTAAAACCGGCTCCCTTGGATTAACCCAGAAATTGTATTGATTTAGCTGGGGAAGCTTTTCGTAATTCATAAAGGGGATACAATAATCAATATAACCGACTTTTTTAAAGAGATGATCGAATGCTTGTTCTAATAAAGTGTCATAATTAAGTGTAATAATTGATGTATTCGGATTTTTTTGGATGATCGAATTCCAGAAGATTTCGTAATAATGACTTGTTTTATCGGTCCGGAGATTTACAACGTAGTGAATCAGCTTAATTAAGTACTCTCTAATCTCACGCAGTCTTTGATTAGGATATTTAACATTAAGACTTTCGTTCTGCTGAATAAAATAATCTAAGAATCCAAATACGGCCTCAAGCTGAGGAAACTGATGTGTGCTGGCATTAAACTCAAAATTATCTTTTATAAACTCGATTACTATTTTTCCAATTTCAGAATTTTGAATCTCTGGGATATTATGAGCAATAATCATTGGCAAAGTATCCCTTTGAAGAGGAACACCGTCTGGTCTCGAAGCACCGGCTCCCAGTACAAATACAATATCTCTTTGTGGAGGATATTGCAGAAATTTTTGTGTTTTCACATTATTTTTAATAATTGATATTGCAAAATAATTATTTGATTAGTCAAAAACTTGATTAGATTTTAGAATTAAATTCGATTCGTCAATTTGATTAGGTAGGAAATTTATAGCGCCAATTATTTTACAATTTCCATCAAGATCAGCTTTTTTGCTTTTTCATTTCTAACATTATTGGGCTTGTAAGCAAGTTCAAACACTGTTGATTTTTTTAGATTTGCTTTATACTTTAACTCAGCCGTCTTAAACTCATCGCTAATATCTCCACCCTTCATCGAAAGTATAAATCCTTTTTCCTTAATTAGAGGAAGCGCATATCGAAATAGAATTATTAAAGGTACGGTTGCTCTACTAATTACAACATCAAAGGAATTGGAATATTTCTGAATGAATTCGTTACTCTCCACTCTAAAATTTTCCGCTACAATATTATTCAGCTTAAGTTTGCTTATAAAGTCTTTTACAGCATCTATCTTTTTAGAAGTAGAATCAACCAGTACTCCTTTAAGCATCGGCCGGGTAATTGCAAGAGGTATTCCGGGAAAACCGCCCCCGGTTCCAATATCTAAAAATCTTGTTGCCTTGGGGGGAATATACTCGGAAACTAATGCAGAAATGAAGACGTGGTTTTCAATAATCTTTGGAATATCTCTGCGTGATATTAAATTAACTTTTGAGTTCTTTTGAGTGACAAGAATTGCAAAATTTGCAAGTCTTTCCAGCTGATATTCATCGGGATTAAGACTATTTTCCCAGAAGAGCATCTTCAGCTCGCGTAAATACTGCTCTTGAAGATCCAACAAACCCTCTAAAAATTAGCTTTTCAAATATACTAATAAAACGGAAATATCAGAAGGCGTTACACCCGAGATTCTGGATGCCTGAGCAATTGAACGCGGTTTGACACGTGAAAGTTTTTCTCTCCCCTCTGCAGAAATAGATTTTAAATTAGAATAATTAAAATTGAGCGGGATTAACACATCTTCCAATCTGTTCATCTTCTCAATCAAATCTGTCTGGCGCTGAATGTATCCGCTATATTTAATTTCGATCTCCGCTTGTTCGATGACCAGACTCTCCTTCAATATTTCCTTGGTATCATGGTTTTCATTTCGAATATTTTCTAGAATCTCCTTAAGAGATACTTCAGGCCGCTTAAGAATCTTTTCAATTGTTTCGCTATTATCTATTGGACTGGTTTCTATAGATGCTAAATATGGATTGATTTCTTGCGGAGTAACTTTTGTTGTGCTTAGAAATTCTTTTGTCTTTGTAATTAAGGTCTCTTTTCGCTTAAGTTCGTCGTACATTTCTTCAGAAACCAAACCAAACTCTACACCATATTTCATCAATCTTCTATCTGCATTATCCTGTCTTAATACCAAACGATGTTCGGCTCGCGATGTAAACATTCTATATGGTTCATTTGTAGATTTTCCAACAAGATCATCAATTAAAACTCCAATATAAGCTTCGCTTCTTTTTAGAACGAACTCTCCCCTTTTCTGAATTTTTAAAGCTGCATTTATACCCGCAACAATTCCCTGTCCGGCAGCTTCTTCATATCCGGAGGTTCCGTTGACCTGACCGGCAAAGTAAAGTCCTTCTACCAATTTAGTTTCTAGTGTCAAATCGACCTGGTAAGGCGGAAAATAATCGTACTCTACAGCATATCCGGGTCTAACCATTTTCACTTCTTCCAGACCTTTAATATTTATTAGTGCTTCAAGTTGAATTTCTTCTGGCAGAGAGGTAGCAAATCCATTTAAATAAATGAGTTCAGAATCCAATCCTTCCGGTTCAAGAAACAATTGATGACGCTCTTTATCGTTGAATCTTTTTACCTTGTCCTCAATAGAAGGACAATATCTAGGTCCGACTCCTGAAATTAGTCCTGTATACATAGGTGATCTGTCGAATCCTTTTTCAAGAATTCCATGAACTTTTTTATCTGTATAAGTTATGTAACAGCTTAACTGTCTTTGATAGGGAAATTGATTTTTGGGAGTTCTTCGGGAAAATGGTAAAGGAGGAATATCGCCAGGTTGTTCTTGTAAAATATCCCAATTTATTGAATCTTTGTGCAATCGAGGTGGTGTGCCGGTTTTTAATCTTCCGGATTCAAATCCCATTTTTATTAAGGATTCTGTTAATCCCGTTGACGGGTTTTCTCCAAAACGCCCCCCTTTTGTTGCGTTTAAACCGGTATGCATCATGCCGTTTAGAAAAGTACCGGAACAAACTATTAGCGCCTTACATTTAATTTCAATTCCCGATGCAGTTCTGGCGCCAATAATTTTTTTCCCTTCTTCAACCGCCTCAATTATAGAATCCTCAATTACTTCAATATTTTCTGATTCGGTGATTACTTCGGTCGCAACTTCAGAATAAATTTTTCTATCGTTCTGACTTCTACCCGCCCAAACGGCCGGACCTTTCGATTTGTTTAGAGTTCTGAATTGGATACCTGAACGATCGGCAATTATACCCATCATACCGCCAAGAGCATCAATTTCATGAACTAAATGCCCTTTTGCACTACCACCAATAGCTGGATTACAGGACATTCTACCAAAGGCAGTATTATCCATAGTTACTATACCAACAGTGCAGCCCATTCGAGCAGCCGAAACAGCCGCTTCTATGCCAGCATGTCCACCACCAACAATTATTATATCAAATTCTTTCATATTTACTTTTTGTTTCACATGAAACAACGTGGAGTATTATGGATAATGTAAAATGTATAATTACTTGCGTTTCACATGAAACATTTCATTTTCCAATGCAAAATTTTGAAAAAATATTATTTAGTATATCATCGGAAGTCACTTTTCCAATTATTTCGCCTAAAGCGCTTTCGGCATTCCTGAGATCAACTGCAATAAATTCACCGGTCAGTTTTTCCTCTATTGATCTTTTAGCCCCTTCCAAGTGAGCTTTTGCCTTTTGTAATGAATTATAATGCCTGATGTTAGATACTATTGCAGACTTTTCGGAATAATTCTTTGTTCCGATTGCCTTCAGAGTCATTTTGTCAAATAGAGCTTTAATCCCCTCACCTGTTTTCGCTGAGATTCCAACAATATATCGCGGGTCTTCGGTTTTAACAATATCTATTTTGTTTACAACCGAAAGAATCCTATCGTCGTTAGTTAGCTCTAAAAGCTCATTGTAAAGATCATTGCTAAATCCAATTGTAGCGTCGTTAAGAAATAGAACAATATCTGCATTTTGTACAGCTTCTCGACTTCTATTAACCCCCTCGATTTCAATTAAATCGGAGCTGGTTCTAATTCCAGCAGTATCGAACAATCTAAACAAAATACCATTTATAGTAAGTTCTTCCCTAATAATATCTCTCGTAGTACCCGGTATCTCACTTACAATTGCGCGAGATTCCTTCAATAAATAATTTAATAAGGATGATTTTCCAACATTTGGTTTACCGACCAAGGCAACATTTACGCCATCTTTAATTATTCTCCCAAAAGAATAGCTTGATAATAGATCATCAATTTCATCTTCTATTCTATTAATATTATTTAGTACTTCTCTTATAGACATGAATTCCAGATCTTCCTCAGCAAAATCTAATTCCAGTTCAATTAATGAAGATGTATTCACCAACAATTCTCTTAATTGATCCACTTTTTGAGAAAGGAATCCATCAAGCTGATTCCTGGCTCCCCGCAGAGATGCTTCTGTATTGGAGTTAATAATATCGGCAACAGCTTCTGCTTGTGCGAGATCCATTTTACCGTTTAGAAATGCACGTTTTGTAAATTCACCCGGCTCTGCAAGGCGAACATCGCTTTCTATAATAAGCGAAATTATTTTTTGAGCTATGAGCGGACTACCATGTGTGCTAATTTCTACCGAATCTTCTCCCGTGTAAGAATTTGGTGCTCGAAAAACAGAAACAAGAACATCGTCAACCAACTGATTCTTTTCAAATATTTTTCCATAATGAATTGTATGACTAGCAGATTCTTGAATTGGTTTTTTACCAGAGAAAATTTTATCAATTGCAAAAAAACTATTTGGCCCGCTAATCCGTATAATTGAAATCGCACCAATACCCGGAGGAGTTGCAAGCGCAACAATTGTATCTTCGTTTTGCGATAGTAAATGTGTCATATAACTTTCTTTTAAGGATGCAAAATTAGGATAAATGAATTGTAGTAACAAGGAATCCAATAAGCCGCATTTAACAAACATTCAAATATCTATAGATATAACTAAAATAATAATAATTAGTATACTTGTTATTTGTTGTGAAACTTTTAATGATTATCTTTTGTATGAGTGCTAATTTAACAACACAAAATTTTGGTAAAATACCATGGCATATAACTTCAATAAATTTACCGTCAAGGCGCAGGAAACTATTCAAAACGCTATTGAGATTGCACAGAACTATAACAATCAAATAGTTGAACCCGAACATCTGCTTGCAGCAATTCTACAAGACGATTCGAATGTTGCATATTCTATAATTCAAAAAACGGGCAGCAATAGTAATCAGCTTAAGATTAAAATCGGCGAGCTTCTCGAAAGATTACCAAAGGTAACCGGTGCGGGAATAGGAAATCAACAATTATCAATTAACACAGCAAAAATTTTTGATGGTGCAGCAGAGGAAGCAAAAAACTTAAAAGACGAATATGTTTCGAATGAACACATTTTATTAGCATTAAGTGAAGATAAAACCTCTGCCGGAAAACTCTTAAATGAAAATGGTGTTAACAGAAGCATAATACTTTCGGCATTAAAAGATATTAGAGGAACACAAAGAGTAACATCGCAAAACCCGGAAGACACATACCAGGCATTAAAGAAATATGGAAGAGACTTAAATGATCTTGCAAAATCTAATAAGCTGGATCCCGTAATTGGTCGCGACGAAGAGATAAGAAGGGTTTTACAAGTTCTTTCAAGAAGGACAAAGAACAATCCGGTATTGATTGGTGAACCCGGTGTTGGTAAGACAGCCATTGCAGAAGGAATTGCACATAGAATAGTTAGCGGTGATGTTCCGGAAACATTAAAGACAAAAAGAATAGTCGCACTCGATATGGGAGCTCTTGTAGCAGGAACTCAATTCCGCGGACAATTTGAAGAACGAGTAAAAGCTGTTGTAAGAGAGGTTCAGCAGTCCGAAGGAGAAATAATTCTGTTTATAGATGAACTTCATCTTCTTGTTGGTGCTGGTAAAACCGAAGGAGCCATGGACGCCGCGAATATTTTAAAACCCGCACTTGCTCGTGGTGAACTTCATGCAATAGGCGCAACAACCCTTGATGAGTATAGAAAATATATTGAGAAAGATGCCGCCCTCGAAAGAAGATTTCAACCTGTACTTGTATCCGAACCAAACGAAGAAGATTCGATTTCAATTTTGAGAGGATTGAAAGATCGATATGAAATTCATCATGGTGTTAGAATAACAGATGGTGCAATCGTTGCGGCTGTTCAACTTTCAAACCGTTATATAACCGATCGGTTCCTTCCTGATAAAGCAATTGATCTTATCGATGAATCGGCATCAAAATTAAGAATTGAAATTGATTCTATGCCGGAAGAATTGGATGCAATTGAACGAAAAGTAAAACAGCTTGAGATTGAACGCGAGGCGCTTAAACGAGAGAAAGATTCTGAATCGGCTTTGCGGTTAGAAGATTTACAAAAAGAATTTGAAGGTCTTCAAGAAGAGCGTAACAGATTAAAAAGTCATTGGTTACTGGAAAAAGAAAAGATTCAGAAAATTCGATCTATGAAAAGTGAAATAGAGCATGCTAAAACAGAGGCGGACCGCTTTGAAAGAGACGGGAATTTTGGAAAGGTTGCGGAAATTAGATACGGACTTATTAATGAACTTGAAAGGAAGTTGAAAAAAGAAACCGAGGAATTAGCAGCAATTCAGAAAAATAATAAAATGTTGAAAGAGGAAGTTGACGCTGAAGATGTTGCTGAAGTTGTTGCTAAGTGGACAGGTATCCCGGTAAGCAAAATGCTGGAGAGTGAAAAGAGTAAATTACTCCGCCTCGAAGAGGAACTTCATAAAAGGGTAGTTGGGCAAGAAGATGCTGTTGCCGCGGTTTCTAATGCTATAAGAAGATCCCGGGCGGGACTACAGGACGCAAACCGACCAATCGGGTCGTTTATTTTTATTGGAACAACGGGGGTGGGTAAAACAGAACTTGCACGCGCACTTGCAGAATTCTTATTTGATGATGAACACGCTATGATAAGAATTGATATGAGTGAGTATATGGAAAAGTTTTCTGTATCGCGATTAATTGGTGCGCCTCCGGGATATGTCGGATATGATGAGGGAGGTCATCTTACCGAAGCAGTTAGAAGGCGTCCATATTCTGTTGTACTGCTAGATGAAATTGAAAAAGCTCATCCGGATATTTTTAATGTTCTCCTTCAAGTTCTAGATGATGGGAGACTAACTGATAATCAGGGCCGAACCGTTGATTTCAAAAACACTATCATAATAATGACTTCAAACTTAGGATCTCATCTTATTCAAGAAAAAATTTCTTCCATTGACGAAAGTAACTTTGATAATATAATGGGAGAACTAAGGATTGTATTAACAGAATTACTCAGAAAAACAATTAGACCTGAATTCTTAAATCGTATAGATGAAATTGTTCTGTTCAAGCCACTGTTAAAAAATGAAATAGAAAAAATAATTGATTTACAATTACAGAGGGTCGGCAAAATGCTTGCAGAAAAAGGTTTGCAACTGGAAATTGAAGAGGGCGTTAAAGATTTCTTACTTCAACATGGTTACGATGTTACCTATGGAGCCCGTCCTTTAAAAAGAACTATTCAAAGATATTTGATAAATCCGCTTTCTGCAGAACTTTTAATGAATAAATATGATACCGACGATACAATTGTGATACGATATCCCGGAGGTGGAAAACTGACTTTTCTAAAAAGAGGTTGAATAATTTTTTATCTAACATAAAAATTGGTTTAGAAAATTTTAATTACCAAATTGGTATTTTTACAACATAATTTTTCTAATTGATTTAAGGAGAAAATAATGCACGAAAAAAGTCAGGTTCTATTGAACAAAGCAGTTGCCGATGAATTACATGCAGTTCACCAGTATATGTATTTCCATTTTCACTGCGATGATCAGGGTTATGATTTGCTTGCTAACCTATTTAAGAAAACTGCAATTGAAGAGATGCTTCACATTGAAAAACTGGCGGAGAGAATTTTATTTCTAAGAGGCGAGGTTGAAATGGTTGCAGCATATCCCGTCGAAAAAATTCATGATGTAAAGGGAATGTTAAAAAAAGCTGCACAGATGGAACATGAAAGCGCAAAGGAATACAACATATGGGCAAATGAATGCTCTGCGAATGCGGATTCTGTATCCAAACAATTATTCGAAGCTCTTGTTGCCGATGAAGAGCGTCACTTCGATCAGTTTGATGTAGAATCAGAAAATCTTGAAAAATTTGGCGACCGGTATCTTGCGCTTCAATCAATTGAAAGGAGCAAAATACGAGGTGCTGCAACCGGCGGACCCGCTGAATAGAATTTATATTAATACTAAGAGCGGACTTCTTAAATTTGAAATCCGCTCTTAACTTTCCCGCCAAGGAGTCTTATCTCTTAAATAATATTTCTCTTATTTCAATTAATAACCATATCTTTAAATAACTATTTAATAAGGAATTGTAATGCCAAGCTTTGAAGAGATGGGGATAAGTAAAAATGTAGTTGAAGCTGTAAAAGAACTTGGGTTCGATAATCCAATGCCAATTCAGGAAAAAGTTATTCCGCATTTAATGCGCCCGGAGTTTGATGATCTGGTTGCTTTAGCTCAGACGGGTACCGGAAAAACCGCAGCTTATGGATTACCAATAATTGAGAGAACTGAACCATCATTAAATAAAATACAATTTTTAATTTTAAGTCCAACCCGCGAATTATGTCTTCAGATATCCGATGACCTTGCAAGTTTTACTAAATATAATCCCCAGATAAAAATTGCTGCCGTATTTGGCGGTTCAAGTATTGAAAGACAAATCGAAAAAATCCGTAAAGGAGTTCATATAATTTCTGCTACACCGGGAAGATTGGTCGATTTAATAAATAGAAGAATTGTAAACCTTACTTCATTAAAAATAGTTGTTCTTGATGAAGCCGACGAAATGTTAAGTATGGGATTCCGGGACGACCTCGAATCTATTCTTGAAACAACACCAAAGGAGAAAAACACACTCCTTTTTTCAGCAACAATGCCTTATGAGGTTGCTTCAATTGCAAAAAAATATATGATTAATCCTGTGGAAATATCGGTTGGCAAACGAAATGCCGGAGCAGAGAACATTGAACACATCTGTTATCTTGTTAATTCAAAAGAAAGATATTTGGCATTGAAAAGAATTGTAGATTATAATCCAGAGATTTATGGAATAGTATTTTGCCGAACCAGAAAAGAAACTCAGGAAGTTGCAGATCAATTAATGAAGGATGGTTATAATGCCGACGCATTGCATGGGGATCTTTCACAGGCACAGCGTGATATGGTAATGAATAAATTCAGAATTAAACACCTTCAGCTATTGGTTGCTACGGATGTTGCTGCACGCGGACTTGATGTTGAAAACCTTACTCATATTATTAATTATAACCTTCCGGAAGAGCTAGAAATTTATACTCACCGTAGTGGTAGAACCGGACGAGCAGGTAGAAAAGGAATTTCAATTGCCATTGCCGGACTAAAAGAAAAAAGTAAAATTCATCAGATTGAAAAACAATTAAACAAAAAATTCTCCTTTCTTCCGGTTCCTTCTGGTAAAGATATCTGTACAAAACAGCTACTTCATTTAATAGACCGCGTTGAAAAAGTTGAAGTCGATTATTCGCAAATCGACCCGTTGTTACCGGATATTTTCAGAAAACTTGAATGGCTGGATAGGGAAGAACTTATCAAAAAATTTGTCTCTGTAGAATTCAACAGGTTTTTAGATTATTATAAAAATGCTATCGATTTAAACTCCCCGCAAGAATTTAAAAAAACCGGTAAGAGTAAAGGGGAAACATCTAATTTTACACGGTTCTTTATTAATCTTGGAAGAACGGATGATCTTCGCCCCAATTCTTTAATGGGATTAATAAATGAATTCACCGGTATAAATGATATTGAAATAGGGAAGATTGAACTACTTAAAAATTTCTCTTTCTTCGAAGTAGATTCCGATTTTGCCGATAAGGTATTCAATGCTTTCAAAGATAAAAGTTACAAAAAAAGAAAAATTGTACTTGAGAATGCAACCTCTAAGGGAAAAACCAAAAAACCAGAAAAAAGAGAACGGTTCAATGAACGGAGAAAATCAAAAGATGATCTATTTGATAAAAATCAAAAGAGAAAATCTCATAAAACGGAGAATCGGGAGTATAATAGAGGAAAGAAAAAAAATTTTGAACGAAGCAAAAAAGGTTGGAAGCGATGATTTTATAAATATTTAAAAAACAGACGTTTAATCCCTAAAGAAAAATAAAAAATTTTTAATTGAAGTCTTTTTTTCTATCAATACAATTCCTATTTTAACCTCGCCATATTATAATCCTTATAATTTTAGTTTCATTAAATACAGATACAAAATATAAAAAACGGGACTAATGGTAAATAAAAATTTCTACTTTTATCTTTTAATAGTTGTTTCAATAGCTTTATCGGGCTATGCAAATGCTCAGAACAAAGAACCATTAAAGCCAATCTTTACAGCAACACCACCTGTTATTGATGGTCAATTAGACGATACTGTCTGGAAAAGTGCACCCAAAGTATCCGAGCTCAAAACATTCACTCCCGATTTCGGAAAAGACCTATCTGAAAAAACAATTGTTTACATGGCTTACGATAAGGAGAATATTTACTTTGCTTATAAATGTTACGATAGTCAGCCGGATAAGATACGAGCAAATGTTACTTCACGGGATAATATTAGGTCGGAGGATTGGATTTGCATTAACCTCGATTCTTTCAACGATCAACAAAGTCTTTACGCACTTTATGTTAATCCACTTGGAATTCAGGAGGATAGCAGATTTACAGGAAATACCGAAGATACTAGCATAGACCTCATTTGGTACAGTGCAGGTAAAATTGATCCGGATGGATATTCAATTGAAATTAAGTTACCATTAAAAAGTTTGCGTTATTCTAATACAAATCCGATTCAGATGTCAGTCTTTTTCGAAAGAAGAATAAGTAGAACCTCTGAGCAAGGAAGCTTTCCGGCAATGGACCCTGCAAAAGGATATGCTTTCTTAACACAGATGCAGCCGATTTTTTATTATGATGTTGAACACTATGCACTAATTGAATTGCTGCCGGCTATTACTTACGGGCAGAAGTATACAAAAGTTAATGGAAAACTGGTAACTGAAGAAGTTAATCGCGATTTAAGTTTAACATTGAAATACGGATTAACATCGGATCTGATTTTAGATGCAACATACAATCCGGATTTTAGTCAGATTGAAGCCGATGCCGGTCAGGTTGATATTAATTTACGATACAATATATTCTACCCGGAAAAGCGCCCCTTCTTCCTCGAGGGAAAAGAGAATTTCGGATTAGCCGCCACGTCAATTAATGAAGTTGATCCGATTTATTCTATTATTCATACAAGAAATATTATAAGTCCAATTGCAGGAATAAAACTTGTCGGTAAAATAAATGAAAACAATACAATCGCCGCTATTTATTCTATTGACGAACAAACCGATATAACTACCAGAAAAGAAAGAGATTATCATTTTCCTATTATCCGTTATAAACATAATTTAAGTGATGACGGATTTATTGGTGCAACGATTGCTTCTAAAGAACATACAGATAACTTTAGCAGAATTGCAGGTATTGATGGTCGAATTAGACTCGCAAAAGCAAGCAGATTTGAATTTAACGGAGTACTTTCTCAATCAAAATTAAATAGTACATCAGATAAAAATTTTGGTAATACATTCGGATTAAGATATATCTCCGGCTCAAGAGATCTTGATATGGATTACGCTATAAAAAATGTATCGGAAGATTTTAGAGCGGACATGGGTTTCATTAAAAGAACAGGTGTTACAGCTTTCTCTGGATTAATAAAGCCGAAATTTTACCCGGGTGTAGAATCAATTCAAAGAATTGACGCCGAACTTTTTTCTGCACAAACAAAAGATAATATTTACAGCAAATGGGAAACCAACAATTACATTGCGGCAACAGTGTTCTTTTTAGGAAGCTTAAATGTTAGGGTAAAATATTCATATGCTACCGAAATTTACCTCAATCAAAAATTTAATACTGGTGGATTAACTACTTCCTTCGGCGGATTAGTCTCAAACATTCTTAACTTTGCTGTTATTTATAGAAAACTAAATTCGATTTATTATTCTAACACACCGTTTCAAGGCTCCAGCAACGTTGTTCAAGCTATTGCAATCATTCAGCCATCGGATAAAATTTCAACACGTTTCGATTTTATATTCAGCGATTTTACACGCGAATCCGATAACAAACTTCTATACGAATACCCGATTACCCGTGTAAGACTTACCTATCAAATGAATAAATATCTATTCTTTAGAGGAATAGCAGAATATAATAAATACCGACGCCAGCTTTTAACCGATCTTTTAGCATCGTTCACGTATATACCAGGAACTGTATTACATTTCGGCTATGGTTCGATTTACCAGAAAACCGAATGGGTGAATAACGCATACATTCCAGCCGACAATTTTTTGGAAATGAAACGCGGGTTTTTCTTTAAAGCTTCTTACCTGTGGAGATTGTAGTAATTTCACCCAAAAAAAATACAACTCTATCAACAAAATTCTTTTTTAATCAATCACGCTTTTATATGTTTCGTACAAAAATTTTCTTGTATGGTCCAATATGAAACATTCCCACTCTAATTTCTCAATACTATTTGTTCTATCTCTAATTATTACTTTGTTAACCAACCCCCTTAATGCACAATCTAAATCAACAACCGCGGTTAAAGTTAACACAGCACCTGTTATCGACGGGTTACTTAATGATGATGTATGGAAAAAGGGGATTACAACAAACAATTTTTTACAACAGGAACCGATTCCCGGCAACAACCCTTCAATAAAAACAGAATTTAAAATTTTATACGATGACGAAAATCTTTATATAGGCGTTATGTGTTATGATGATGAACCAGATAAAATTATTGCACGCGAAATGAAGTGGGATGGTTTTATAAGTGCCGATGATAATATCAAAATTATCTTTGATACATTTAATGATGATAGATCTGCATACTGGTTTGGAACAAATCCTCTTGGAGCACAGAACGATGCTCTGCTGACTGGATTTGAAAGGAGCGGGTTTAATGAAGATTGGGACGGTTTATGGGAAGTTGAATGTGCTATTCTCGAAAATGGGTGGAGCGCCGAATTCAAATTTCCTTTTTCGACTTTTAAATTTTATGATAAACAAAACCAGACGTGGGGATTCAATGTTCTTCGTGCTATAAGAAGAAAAAATGAAGAGGTTCTCTGGACCGCCATCGGGAAAAATTCGGGCTTCCTTAAAATTGCTGAAGCAGGAGATTTAATTGGAATAGAAAACATTAAAAGGGGAAACCCTGTTTATTTTATGCCCTACATTTCGACGGGTGCACAGTTTGTAAATGGAAATAAAAAATATCTTGCCGAACCGGGTCTGGATATTAAATATGGAATTACCGAAACTCTTTCTCTTGATGTAACATTTAATACAGATTTTGCACAGGTTGAAGCCGATAGAGCTCGAATTAATTTAACACGGTTTCCATTATTCTTTCCTGAGAAACGAGAATTTTTTCTTGAAGGAAGAAAAACCTTTGATTTTAATCTGGGCGGAAACAATAATTTATTTTATAGCAGAAAAATTGGAATAAGCCGTAATCAGGAAATTCCGATAATAGGTGGAGCTAAACTTGTTGGAAGGGTAGGTGATTTTGAATTGGGGTTCATTGATATGCAGACCGCTGAAAAGGGAAGCGAACCCTCCACAAATTATGCAACCGTTAGAGCTAAATATGATTTGTTAAATTCCTCTTATGCTGGATTTATGATAACAAATAAACTTACAAACCAACAGACACAAACATCGTT
>JBBIHP010000059.1:13740-18155 GCA_037446915.1 Ignavibacteria bacterium | reverse complement strand
CAATTGCAGTTAATTTTTCTACTGTAAGATTTGAACCGTTGAGGATGATAGACATAAAATTCTCCAAGGTTAATAATTAGTGTGAGTAACTTAATAATTAGAGATGAAATTGCCCAAAGGAAATACTTGCCGATTTTAGGTTTACACTTACTGATAATTGTGATAATTTAAACCAACCAAAAAATCTTCGGGGAATCTAATGTCTCTCTATCTCATCAAGAAGTACAAGGAAGAGGTTGAAAAGCTAATTCAGTATGGTGGTAGCCGTAACGAAGGAGCGATTAGTTCAGCTTTCCAGAATCTTCTGAACAGTTACTGCAAATCAAAAGGTCTTCTCTTAATTCCACAATTGGAAATAAAAACCAAATATGGTAAAACAGTTAAACCGGACGGCACAGTTAAAGATTCTTTGCGTTTGGACTGGGGTTATTGGGAAAGTAAAGACAGTAAAGACGATCTTGAAACTGAAATAATAAAAAAATTTGAAAAAGGCTATCCTGATAGCAATATTTTATTTGAAGATTCACAAACAGCCGTTTTATTTCAAAATGGATTGGAAGCCGGTAGAGCTTCCTTAAAAGAGGATGATGAAAAGCTCGATGAACTGTTAACTAAATTTGTAAACTATGAACGACCTGAAATACATGATTTTAGAGAAGCGGTTGAACAATTCAAAGAAGATCTACCTTCAATTCTTGAAGCACTCCGCGAAGAAATTGAAGAAGTATCTATAAAGAATACTCAATTCCAAAAATCCCGAAGTGATTTCTTCGAACTCTGTCAAAAATCGATTAATCCACATATTACGCTTGAAGATATCCGTGAAATGATGATTCAGCATATATTAACGGAAGAAATATTTCTGGAAGTTTTCAGCGAAACATCTTTTCATAGAGAAAATAATATTGCACGCGAACTTCAAAGGGTCGTCGATACCTTTTTTACCGGAAAAACTAAAAAAGAAACTCTTGCTAAGATTGAAAATTATTATAAAGTAATCCGTAGAACTGCAACAGATATTGCCGATCACCACGAAAAACAAAAATTTCTAAAAGTCCTTTACGAAAACTTTTATAAGGTATATAACCCGAAAGCTGCTGATAGGCTTGGAGTTGTTTACACTCCAAATGAAGTAGTCCAGTTCATGATAGAGAGTACCGATTATATTCTTCATAATATATTTAATAAATTCCTGGGGGATAAAGATGTTGAAATTCTCGATCCTTTTACGGGTACTGGTACTTATATAACGGAGCTGATTGATTATCTTCCAAAGGATAAACTGAAATTCAAGTATCAGAATGAAATACACTGCAACGAAGTGGTTATTCTTCCATATTATGTTGCCAACCTCAACATTGAGTACACTTATTACCAGAAGATGCAGCAATACGAAGAATTTAAGAACATCTGCTTTGTTGATACACTCGATAACCTCGGCTTTACCTTTACTACAGCCGATCAGCAATTAGATGCGTTCGGTTTTGCGTCTGAAAACACCGAACGAATTAAAAGACAGAACGAAAGAAAAATTTCCGTCATTATCAGCAATCCGCCTTACAATGCCAACCAGTTAAATGAAAATGAAAACAACAAAAACCGCGAATATCCATTGATAGATAGGAGAATAAAAGAGACGTATATTAAAGCAAGTACAGCACAGAAAACCAAAATGTATGATATGTATGCAAGAGCTTATAGATGGGCAACGGACAGGTTAAATGAAAACGGTATCCTGGCATTTATTACAAACTCATCATTTATTGATTCAAAAACATTTGATGGCTTTAGGAAAGTTGCCGCAGAGGAATTTAATGAAATTTATGTGATTGACCTTGGTGGAAATATTAGAAGAAATCCCAAGCTGAGTGGAACAAAACATAATGTTTTTGGAATTCAAGTTGGCGTTGCAATAACTCTGATGGTAAAAAAGAGAACTGACCAGAAAGGTAATTGTGGAATCTTTTATTATCGGCGTCCCGAATTTGAAACGAATGATGAAAAACTAGAGTTTTTAAGCACAACAAAATTTAAGGATATTCCTTTTATTCACATTACACCTGATAAAAATGGAAACTGGATTAACCTAACAGAAAATGATTTCGAGTCACTTATTCCAATTGCAAATAAGCAAACAAAGTTTGCAAAAAAGAAAGAAGAAGAGAATGCAATATTTAAATTGTTTTCGCTTGGCGTGGTTACTGCCAGAGATGAATGGGTGTACGATTTCGACAAAAAGAATCTTGAAGAAAAAGTTAAGTACCTAATAAAAGTTTATAACAGCGATGTTAAAAAACACCACGGCAAAGTTACCAAAGGAACAGTAAAGGATTTTGTTGACTTATCAATTAAATGGACAAGGGCTGTAAAAAATGATTTGGTTAAGGGGAAAGAATATCAATTCGAAAAGAATAACATAGTAAGGTCTCTTTATAGACCATTTATAAAATCACATTTATACTTTTCTATAGAACTTAACGAAATGCCTTCACTTAATAAAGGGCTCTTTATTAAATCCAATAAAATAATAAGCGTAAATATGGGCACTCCAATATTTGGTGTTTTATCATCAAATATGATAATGGATCTAGCGACACTAAAATTTCAAAACGGCGGGACTTATTGTATGCCATTTCATTTATACGACGATCTTGGGAACAAAAATGATAACATAACCGACTGGGGATTAGATCAGTTCCGTACAAAATACAAGGATAAGAAAATAACCAAGCTTAATATTTTCTATTATGTTTATGCGGTGCTTCATAATCCAGCTTACCGTCAAAAATACGAACTGAATTTAAAGAGAGAATTCCCGCGAATTCCGTTTTATAATGATTTCCATTGGTGGGTTAAACGAGGAGAACAGTTGATGGAACTTCATCTCGAATACGAAAAGATTTCACCACTCCGCCTAAAAAGAGTTGAAGAAAAGATTAAGAAAGATAAACCAAAATGTTTGTTAAAAGCAGACAAAGATAACGGCTTGATATATATAGACGAGAACACATGTTTAACAAATGTACCGCCTGAAGTATGGTGGTATAAACTTGGTAACCGTTCTGCAGTTGAGTGGGTTTTAGATCAATACAAAGAAAAGAAAATAAAAGATCAGACGATTAGGGAGAAATTCAATAATTATAAATTTACCGACTATAAGGATTTTGTAATCGATCTCATAAAAAAAGTTGCAAAAGTGAGTGTAGAGACGGTTAAGATAGTTGATGAAATGAAATTAAAGGATTAATGTGGCTAAAGCCGAAAATCTTTTTGTTGTTAATTAGTGCCACGAGCTAAAGCTCGTGGCAATTAAATTTGTTGACGACAATTTATATTTGTTAATGGCAATTTAAATTTGTTGGTGGCAATTTATATTTGCTAATAAACATTACAATTGTTGCAATTTATTAACTTGCCCCGACCTTCAGGTCGGGGGAAAAAAAAGAAAAAAACAAACCGGCTTTAGCCAAAAAAGAGGGGGGCGATATGCCTTATGTGAGAATATGGGTTCACCTGGTTTTCTCAACAAAAAACAGAGAAAAATTGATCTTTCGCGAATTGAGAGAAAAATTAATTGAACATATTAAATCAAATGCAAAAACCAAAGGAATCTGGATTGATTCGCTTAATTGTACGGAGGATCATGTGCATGTACTAATATCCTTGGGAACAGAACAATCGATTAGTAAAGTTGCAATGCTTATTAAAGGAGAATCATCCTATTGGATTAATAAAAATAAATTGACTCGAACTAAATTCGAATGGCAAGATGAATATTTTGCAATTTCGCTGAGTGAATCATTATTGAAAAATGTAAGAGAATATATTCTGAATCAGGAAAATCATCATAAAAAGAAAAGTTTTAGTGAGGAATACACCGAGCTAATTCAACATTTCAAGGAGATAAATAGTTAGATGAGTCTCTATTCAATAGTATTTATTCTTGTTACAATATTGATATTAATAGGATTGGCACTGTTTGGTTTTTTTATATCCAAACTGGATAAATGGATAGACCGCAGAGAACGTCTTGGTAGAGAAAGCATATATAAAGAGAAATCTAAAACGATAAAAAAAGAGATTGATAAAGAATCTAAATCAAATTAACAACCAGCTGAACATTTTTTAGAATCTCGTTATTATTAACCAGCTCTAAAATTTTATCTAAATCCTTTTTCAAAATACGATCTCGTTTAAGGTATGGAATATGTTTTCTAATCGTACGATAAGCAGCATTAGTACCAACCCCACATTTTAACGGTTTCAGAAAATCAATTCCCTGTGAAGCGAGAAGCATTTCTATCGCAATTACATTTTGAACATTTTTCAATACCTGATAACATTTTCTCGCTGAAATCGAACCCATTGAATTCAAATCCTCTTTACCGGCAGAGGTGGGAATTGAATCCACGCTT
>JBBIHP010000059.1:11165-13730 GCA_037446915.1 Ignavibacteria bacterium | reverse complement strand
ATAAAACTTTATTCTCCGAAACGAGCGCCGCTGCTGTGTATTGCGCAATCATATATCCGGAATTTAAACCTCCTTCTTCGGCAAGAAACTTTGGCAATTTTTCTGATGATCCATTTGTAAGCCGATCAATTCTTCTTTCAGAAATATCTGCCAGTTCGGATAATGCAATTGCCATGAAGTCCAACGGTAATGCCAGCGGCTGCCCATGAAAATTTCCTCCGCTGATGTAATCTTTATCTTCAGGAAAAATAATCGGGTTGTCGTTAACTGAATTCAATTCAATTTCAATACGTGAGCAGACATAATTAATTGCATCTCTTGATGCACCATGAACTTGCGGAATGCATCGGATTGAATATGAATCCTGAACACGCGGATCGTCCTGTAAATGTGAATCGCGTATTGCACTTTTACTTATCAACGCTAAAATATTCTTGGCAGATGCTATTTGTCCGGGGTAAGGTCTTAGTTTATGAACGCGTGGATCGAAAGCACGATCGGTTGCACGTAATGCTTCATGGGAAAGTGCGCCGGCAATATCTGCTAACCGCATCATTTTTTTTGCTTGAATACAAATGTACGCACCATATGCAGTCATCATTTGTGTGCCGTTAATTAATGCTAATCCTTCCTTTGCAGAAAGTATTACCGGAGCTAAACCGAATTTCTTAAATGCTGATTTTGAAGAGATGGCTATAACATTGTGCGCGTACGGACTCATTATGTTGTTAATAATTTGCACATTACCTTTGCCGATCATTGCAAGAACAAGGTGGGAAAGGGGAGCGAGGTCGCCACTTGCACCAACAGAACCTTGTGATGGAATAACAGGAATTAGATTAAGGTTAATCATGTCAATTAAGAGCTGAAGGGTTTCGAGCCGGATTCCGGAATAGCCGCTTGCAAGTGCATTAACGCGGAGTAACATCATCAGTTTTACAATAAACGGAGGTAGGTTTTCTCCAACTCCGGCAGTATGACTTATAATTAAATTCTCCTGGAGTTTTTCAATATCCTTAACAGGAATAGAAACGCTTGAGAATCCGCCGAACCCGGTTGTTACACCATAAATTGTTTTTCCTTTTTCAACCCACTCATCAATTAACTTGCGCGATTTTAATACTCTGGCTTTAGATTCTTTAGATAGCAATACCTGCGGATTATGTTCTAAAAAATATTCGATCTTATCTAATGTTAAAGTTTTTCCATCAATAATTAATTTCATTTCGCTTTCCTAACTAATTCTTATATGTTAATGTCGTAGTTATTTCGCTGTAAAATTACTTAAATGCAATCCAGCTTCCTCCGGCAGCATTTACTTTTGTATTTCCCCATACAACCACTTTCAACACAAATCCATCACGGGAAACTCCGGTAACATCAACAGCAATTTTTAAACCTCTTGATTCAAGTGTTTGATTTACTTTGGAGTTTGCCTCAACTTCAAATTTATCTCCCTGTAAATCGATTAAGCTGAGGGATGCTAAAACAGTAGGTTTTTCTGCAAAGGGTTTTTCGAAATTAATTTCAACAACAGTTTCTCTTTTGCCCTCGTTGGCATTTAAGTTAAATCCCTTTGTGGATTTATCCACAAAAAAAGAGGCTCCCTGAACCTGGGCAAGTATATTACCCGATGCGAATAAAAGAAGAGTTAAAATAGAAATGATATGCTTCCTGTACATATTTACCTCGCTATTTATTGTAAACTATTTTTTTAATTTGATTGTGATTTGTGCTGCTTGCCCTGTAATCAAGGATTACAAAATCGTCATCATATTCTGCATTAATTACTTCCGCAAGTTCATAAATTTTTGAAATTATTTTAGAATTTGCATGATTTATCTTGATGCGGTGAGAAGTAAAATTCTGTTCAAAAATATCATTAAGCGAATCGTGAAGTTTACCAATTCCAATTCCACGTGCGGCAGAAATAAATATTGATCCGGGATAATGATTAGAAAGGATTTCTATTATATGCCGATCTTTCAACAGGTCTATCTTGTTGAATATTTTCAGCTCTTTTTTATTGCTGCAGTTAAGTTCTTTTAATGTATCTTCAACAACTTTAATATGATCTTCGTAAAACTCATGCGATGCATCAATAATATGAAGAATTACGTCGGCATCTTTTACAACATTTAAAGTGCTCTTGAATGATGCAACAAGATTATGCGGAAGCTTTCGTATAAAACCGACAGTATCGCTAAGAAGAATTTTTTTATTCTTATCAATCTCGAAAGACCGCGTTGTTGAATCGAGAGTTGCAAATAATTTATCCTCTGCAAGAACCCCGGCATTAGTAAGAAGATTTAATAGAGTTGATTTACCGGCGTTTGTGTATCCAACAAGAGTAGCATTAATAAAATTTTTCCTGGAAGCGCTCTTGGTTATCTGCTGAGCTTCAATTTTTTTGAGATTCTCTTTAAGCTTACTAATCCTTGTGCGTATTATTCTTCTATCGGTTTCAATTTGTGTTTCACCGGGTCCCTTTGTACCGATACCGCCGTACTGTTTAGAAAGGTGAGTCCATGCACGTGTTAATCTCGGAAGCATGTATTGCAACTG
>JBBIHP010000059.1:0-11065 GCA_037446915.1 Ignavibacteria bacterium | reverse complement strand
AGCTATTAATATTGCCCGTTCTTTCGGTCTGTTTTTTATTTCTATTATAGTTGGTTTCAAGTCTCTATAGTCTTTCCGTTACTGGTTTTTAATTTGCTCTACATCTTTCTTTGAGCTTTTTGCTACAAACATTTCAATCAGTGCAAAAAACAATGCTGCAATAATAAAATATTTCCACAATTCAGTTCCAAATCTTGAATTGTAAATTTGTTCTGAAATATCTCTATTCTCTTCCAGAGTTTTGATTGAAACATCAAGCCCAATTTTTTCAAAAAAGTTTTCCAGATCGGATATTGAATAATAGTCCGTAATTGATTCTTTCGGATCGTGATTAACCGAATAAAAATCGATCAACCGGTTGCCAATGTAAAATTTGTAGGTTCCTGTTTGCGAAGTATTACTAAAACGGAGATAGTTTTTATTCTGCACCGAATCTGTGTTTATGAATTCAGTCACATCATTTGGATATAAAACTTTTATTTGTCTTGATGCGGGAAGATTAATAAAAAGCTCCTCACCGCAAATCGAATTTCCTTCTTCCTTAAAATGTGAAGAGAGATACAATATGCTCTTGCTTAATAATGCGGGGAAAAACGATTTAAGTGGAAAATTAGTCCAGCTTAATACCGGCAAAGTGTTAAAAACCAGGATTTTGCCTGAACCTGATTTATATTCACTGAGAAGAGCGGATTTATCGAACATAGATATTATATTTTTTCCGCCAACACCAGGATTAATTTTCATGTAGTAATAAATATCAGGCGATTCAATATTTGTACTGGACTTATCCTCAAATAAATTTGTAAAGAGCGGATGATTGAAATCAACTTTATCGAATTGAGCCGGTGAATCGGAACTATTCTTTTTCCCCACAAAATTTTCCGGCAAAGGAAGTTCCAAAACACGGAAGAAATTTTTAATTAAGTTAAGATCGCTGTTAGAACCCGGGAAAAACAATACTCCTCCGCCACTATTACAATAATTTTTTAATTGATCAAATACGTTTGCACCAGGCGGACCGATTAGGACTACAGCATCATACTGTTGTAGCATTTGCGAGGGTAATTGAGAAACATTTGCTTCGGTTGCTTGTAAAGAATTAATTGTCTGACTATTAAGAACCATTCTAATAAATTTAACATCATCAAAAGTGTTATATAAGAGAAGCAATTTTATTTTATCCGGTACATAAAAACTTGTAAACCGTGTATTATCGTAGGAAAGGTCATCGTCTTCAAGTTCAATAGAGGCATTTACTAAACCGGTGTCGCTTAATGTAGTTTCAAAAAAGATTTGCTTTGATTCACCGCTGTTCAGTGTAATACTCTGTTGAGCGCTTCTTTTATTGTTTATAAATAGCGAAACAACCGGGCGGCTTGAATTTGTATTAGAGTAATTTTTAACTGACGCATGAAAATTTAATGGCTTATTCTTTTCGAATATCTGGGTGTTTAATCTGATACTATCAACACCAAGATTAACAGCGGATTTCTTTTGAAGATCGACAACAAAAAATCTCGTGTTCTGAAATAGACCGCTTAAATCAGAAAGCTCTGCTTCCCGGTTATAAAAAGATCCTGATTGCAAATCTGTTAAGAGATAGACTTCCTTATTAAAATTTTTTGAGTTGTATAATACCTTACCGGAGTTAATCAATGCATCTTTTAATGTTTTACGAACACCGGAAATTTGTATGCTTTCAATTTCTTTCTGCACAACATTGAAATCGGATTTCGCTTTTACCGTATAATTATTTTCTGTTACGAGCGGCACAATTGCTATTTCATCACCGCTTTGAAAATTAGTTAACAATTCTGTGGCAATTTCCTTTGCTTTGTTAAGATATGAACCGTCATTGCCAACAATAGACATACTGAATGTATTATCAATAATAAAGACTGCTGTAGTTTTTGCTGCAGATGAACCGCCTATTCCGGTTTTTACTGCCGGGCGTGCAAATGCAATTACAAGCAGAAGAATAATTAATACTCGTAATAAAAGAAGTAGCCATTGCTTTAATTTTATTTTCCGGATTTTCGTCTTCTGCAGCTCTTTAAGGAATATCAATGTGCTGAACTCAACTTTTTTGAGTTTGCGTAGGTTTAGGAAATGAAGAATTATTGGTATTGATGCTGCTAATAACCCAAACAATATTGCCGGATTTAGAAATGTCATTTAAGCGTTACGATTCCCAAATAAATGTCTGATTGCCTAATAAACTGTTTATGAATTATTGTTTGATCTATTTATGAGTAAACGATTATAAATACCGATTAATTTGTTTGTAAAAGTAGTTATATCGAACATTTCAACAGCACGTTTTCGAGAAGCTTTACTGAATTCGTTTCTCAATTTCTCATCGTTAATTAATCGTTCTAACTTTTCTTTAAGATCCACCCAGTTCTTTTTTTCAAACAGAAAAGAGGTTTCGTTATCAACGGCAATATCGAGAACACCGTCTGAATTTGAACAGACAGAGGGTATCCCCATACTGAGTGCTTCGGCTAATGCAATTCCGAAAGCTTCTGCATGTGACGGAAAAACAAAAATATCCAAAGCGGCTAAAACTTCGGGTGTGTCTTTTCTATAACCGGTGAAAATAATTTTATCAAGTATATCCAATCCGGCTGCCATTGTTTTTATTTCTGAAGCGTAGTTGTCCTCGCCCTTACTCGGCTCGCCTACTACCATGAACCGCACATTATCATATTTGTGTAAAATATCATTGGCGGCAAGAATGAATTCTTCGTGGCCTTTACCGGGGCTGAAACGGGCGATCATGCCAATCAGCAATTCATCATCTTTAATCCGGAACTCCTTGCGAACTAAATTTCTATCAACCTTATCCGGATTAAACCGCGCAGTATCAATTGAATTATGAAGCAGCTCAATTTTATTTCCTGTTAGCGGAGTGGTATCAACCAGATTTTTAGAAATTACTTTACTTATTGCCAGCGCAAGATCAACGCGTTTATAAATCCATTTATGTAAAAAATCTTTTTTAATAATGTATGAACCCATCTGTTTTGTAAGTAAAAGCGGTGTTGAAAGTTTTGAAATTTTCAACGAAGGAACCATCAACCACAAATCTTTTGATACATGACTATGAATAATATCATATCTATTTTTTTTTAGAGTGTTGGATACTTTGAAGTATTCGGATATTTGAAAGTAGTTTCTATAACCGGAAATAATAACGGAAATGTTTTCACGCATAGCTTCTTTTTGAACGCGTGAGTCTTTATAACACAACAGATCGGTCTCTATACTATTATTAATAAGCTGTCTGGCGGTTTGAATAGAATACATCTCGAGTCCGCCCCAACTCCGAGATAAACATGTGTGTAATACTTTCATGAATAAATCTTCTGGATTTTAGCACCGTTAAAATAATGGATAAGTATTTCATCAAATCCATAGCCCTTTTCACCCATTACTGCGGCTCCAATCTGACAAAGCCCAACGCCATGCCCCCAACCGGCGCCATGCAAAATAAAATTCTGAGGTATTCCGTTTATAATATTTTTCTTCTCTACAAAAAATGCCGAGCTGTATAAATGCGTTTTAGATAGTGTCTTTCTTATTTCAAGTTCTTTACCGATAACAATTTCCTTTTTTTCACCAACTATTTTCAATTTGATAATTCTGCCCGAGTAACCGCGTTCAACAGGAATTAGATCTATTATTTTCCCAAAATCAATTCCATTTTTTTCACTAATGATTTCAAATAATTCATTCTGTGTGTACTCAACTTTCCAGCGGAAAAAATTATTCGTCGGTCTGTCAAAATCAACAAGAATCTGGGATAATATTTTTAAGTCTGCCGTATTACAATATGCATGCGGATTGGTTTTAATCCATTGTTCTGCTAATTTATTATTTGTCAGATCGTAATCAACACCGTCCAGTTCAAATTTATAATCGGTAACGGGTGATAAATAATGATGTTTAACCGGTTCCCAAACATTTTCAAAAGATTCCGTCATTCCACCGCAGCATTTAGAATAACGCGTATCGCAAATCTTATTGTCGTATACAAGAACAAGTCCTTTTGTAGATTCAACAGCATTCAATGCATTATCATTAATTATTTTTGTAACACCCTGATATCTCTGGCAGTGATCGTCCGCGCAGAAGTCATAATTAATGTGTTCATCTCTATCGTACCATCTAATAATTTCACTATCGGTTATCACTTCATTAACCGGTTTTCTTTTTTTATGCTGGCTCCTCTTTTCGAGTTGGGCAAGAAGCCATCCGCGGGATACAATCGCGTGTGCTTTGAGCAATTCGAGAGAACTGTTTGAACTCATTTCCGACGAGACAACACTTACGAGATATTCTTCCATCGGAATTATATTGATTGCAGTAAGAAGATTTTTTTCTTTTATTATTTTAAGAACACCGCGGAATCTCTGATTTTCTTTTTTCTCCCAGTGAAATTGTTTGCCAATAATTACATCTCTTAAAAGAAAAGACTCAACCTCAATATCCTCTGGAATTAAAATAATCTCATGAGCCGAATGAACTTCCAAGTTATCTTTTAATATCAGAATCTTATCATTATCCAGTTTTGCGGTATAGACGCCGCTTTGCCTTTTACTAACACCGGTTAAACTAAAATCCCCGTATAATTCAAACTTGATTTCACGTGCAGATAAAACACCTATGTTTATATTGGGCTCATTCATTTTTAATGCAAAACCTGAATTTTGTTTATAAATATAGTAATGCTTTACTTAATTAGGTAGGACGAATAAATTCAATTATTCGAAGATATTTATAGAAGTGCCGGTATTTTCTGTAATAATCCCGATTTCTTATCTTTGTTCCCCAAAATTATAAGAAATAGAAAATGAATTATAGAGTATTGCTTTTTTATAAATATGTAAAATTTGATCATCCGCATCAATTTCTTGAAACCCATTTACGATTTTGTAATGAGAATAATATTCTTGGAAGAGTTTGGATCTCAAACGAAGGAATAAACGGAACGGTCTCCAGCACATATCAGAATATTGAGAAATATAAATCGGAAATAAGAAGGTATCCTGAATTTACCGATATATGGTTTAAGGAAGATGTTCATGATTCTCATGCGTTTAATAAAATCCATATAAGAATTAAAAAAGAAATTGTAAATGCAAGTTTTGGCGATGTTGATCTTTCAAAAACCGGTAAGAGATTAAAACCGGAAGATCTTAATGAATTTTACGAAAGCGGAAAAGAATTTGTAATTGTTGATGCAAGAAACAATTATGAAAGTGTTATAGGAAAATTTAAAAATGCAATTACGCCTGATATGCAGACCTTCCGCGATTGGACAAGAGTAGCAGAAGAACTGGAAATGTATAAGGATAAAACTGTTGTTACATACTGCACCGGGGGAATCAGGTGTGAAAAAGCATCAGCATACCTCGTAGAAAAAGGATTTAAGAATGTTTATCAGATGGATGGCGGAATCTGGAATTATATAAAACAATTCCCGGATAAGTACTGGGAGGGTTCTGTGTTTGTCTTTGATGAAAGAAGAATTGTTACACCTAATACCAGAGAGGACTTAAAGCATGTCGGTAAATGTTATTATTGCGGCAAACCTTCTTCATACTACATTAACTGTCATAACCAGGATTGCGATAAACTTCTTGTTACATGCGATGAATGTAAAACGGAAAATGATTATTGCTGTTCGGATGAATGCAGAAAATCTTTGAACAGAAGAACAAGAAATCATGGCTAATATTTCTTAATCGTATGCGGTAGTTTTATTTTTTCAAAAGATCCCGCAATTTATTTTCAATTAAACCGGACTTTTCCTTTTCCAGTCTTTCGGTTAATTCCTTTTTCTTATTTTCTACAAAACTGAGTTGATCTGTTATTAATGTCTGATAATAGTTTATCTGGTCCTTTACTTCCGATATATTAGCTTGATAGAACTTATTAAACTCATTTCTTTTTTGATTGATGAATGAATCGAATTTGGATTTGAGCTGGTTCTGCAATTTAATTAACTCTTCTCCAACTACTTCCTGAAGCCGTTTTGCTATTTGATTATCCAGATCCGTTGCTAATGCAACATCAATATTACCTTTTGTATTCCACATCCTCAGATTAACACTAAAGCCGTTTACCCGCTCAAGAACCTGTCTTACAATGCTCTCAAAAATATTTTTCGGCTCGGATTCAAATATCATTGATAAGTCCGAAAATTTCACGTCGATATTCGTATCGAAAGAATTACCCGGGAGCGAAAGTTTAATTGATGAATTCATTAATGCGTTTTTAATTATCGTGGGAAGAAAATCACTTTTACCGAGTTTTATTTCTGCCGTAGGAACTCCTTGCAGAGTTGCAGAATATTCATCCATCGGAACGTCTTTTCGTCTATCGATTAATCCCGAAATTTTAACCGACCGATTATTTGTAAGTGCACCTTCCACATCAATTGTTATCGGCAATCCGGTTGTTAATTGATTGTCCGTGATATTTTTAATCGTTCCTTTACCAATAAAAAGGTCGCCTTCTTTCTTTCCCCCCTGAATAATTATCTGTTTAATCCAGAATTTTGGATATGCCATTGGAGAGGGAAACTTAATATTTTGTCCCTCAAAACGCGGTTGTTTTTCAAACTCAGGTTCCGGCTGATATTTTTTTACACTTTGCCGCGCAATATCTGCATATCCCAGATAACCCGTAACACGTTTATACATTTCGTTTCCAACAAGAAGCTGTGCAATACTTGGCGTATTAATACTTGGCAGACGTGCCATATCTTTTAAGTGCTGGAAATCTCTCTTAACATAATCGTCAACAGAATCCACCGAAGTAATTATTACAGAAATATCGTTATTAATTGATTTATAACGGTTCTCAAAAGTATTCTTAATATCGCCGATAGTTTTAATAGAATTATCAACGGTAAGGATTGCATTGGTAATGTTTTGAATGTTATTTAATTGTGCCGGGTCAATCGTTTTTATTCTGCTCTCGATTTCTAAAATTTTGTTTTTGCTTGTTTCAAAATCATTTATAGATGCATCCCACTGTTTAGAAGCACGGAGAACTTCCTGTTTTATTGAATCGAGTTTAGATACTGTTCTTATATCAAGAATTTTAATTAAGCTATCCGGATTGAAATTGCCTTTAAGTTTAGCAAGATCGAAGATAGGTGTTGTTTGTTTAATTTGATTTATAAAATCGTCTGCCGTTTTTTTGAATGTTCGTTCCGCGGTAAGAAGCGTTGATCTTCTCCTTTTGCTTTCAGGAAGCGAACCGTCTGTTTGTCTTTTTGATCCGATTGCCAGATCATAAATTTCGATTGTCTCTATTATATATTTCTTCCGCAGCAGCTGATTGGCATCCAGCTCGAACTTAACATTTCCCGTTTCAAATAAATTTGTCCATGTGTTATAAGGATTAGCAACCTGTAATTTGGTCCATTTAATTCCAAGCGGAAAGAAACTCACTTTAAGGTTCTCTATTTCTACCTTAGCCCCGAATACAGACTCGCCAGTATCTTCTATTTGAGATTCAACCCAATTATCTAAAAAGAAGTAAATAAGAAAAAAGAAAATTAAAAGCGGGACAAGCATGAAGTAAATAAAATGTTTTCTCATTGCACACCTCCCAGGTCGCGGATTTTAGTGTACAATCTTACAAGCGAACTCTGCTTGATAATCTTATAGATTTTCCACTTTTCAACTTTGGAATAAAGGTGCTTGCGGTATTGAATTATAAGAATCTTCATACCAAAATAAACCGGAATAGCTAAAACAATTGCACATAAGAAACTTCCCATTACAACTGTGTTATTAAAGTTAGTAAGCGGTGCAACAGGTGCATTGTAAAGTGATGTCCAGAACTCCTTTAACCATTCAATTTGAGTTAGAACCTGGTAACCGAGCCAGTGAAAAAACGGATCGAATATAAACGCAATTATACTGAACATTGTTAAACCGAGAAACACTGCGCCAAGATTTACGTTTAGCAGCGCAATCAATATCCATATTATCAATCCCTGTAATGTAAATATTGGCGAAAGACCCAGAATTGTTCCGAGAGCAAATCCCCCGGCTACCTGTGCGGGGGATTGACCCTCCCGGAAAATTTTTAAGAAGTCTTTTAAAATTTTTAGCCAGAACATTTAGGTTCTCCATTAATACTTCATTTAATACGTTGCAGATTACTCCAACTGCTAATTAACCGGTGAATTAATAAACAGCAAGCACACCGGAGTTTTTATTCATTCTGAGAGTCTCGAACCATTCAATAGCGCCGACAATACTCGGTAGAACAGAAGTTGCATGAGTACCGCCGGGTACTGTAATGAGTTCTACATTGGCTCCTTTCGACCTGAAATAATTTCGTGCGCTGACAGAATTTTCGTATGGAACGAATTCATCGTTATCACCATGATAAAATCTAATTGGTGTTGATGGGGTCCAGTTAAGCAAGCTGTTCGATTCGAACGCAGACAAAACTACCGATTCGCTTCCATTCAAAAATCCGTTTATAAAGTTTGCCCTGAATAATTGTGACAGAGAATTATTAAGCTGAGCATTTATTTCGGTTGTACTTTTTGTTCCGTCAAATAGAGCGGGAATACGTTCGGCATAAGGTGAATTAAAAATTTGATTTAATCTATTCCAGCCATAAATATTATCGTATGCAGCAAAGAAAAACGCAAGGTAGGAGGGCTGGTTGTATGTTTGTTTTTGTATGATTGATCGTGCTGTAAGAATCAAATCGTAAGCGCCCGCCATCGGAGCAGTTGCTGAAATAGAAAATTCACTGCGATAACTCTGTTCGATCTCTTTGAGTGTTGCAAGCGTAACATAACCCCCTTCGGAGTATCCGGCAAGAAACACCTGTCCGTTCAATTTAAGATTTTTTGTGCGCGCGAATGATCTTCCGGCTCTTATAAAATCGATTACACATTCAGCAGATGATTTTTGATGATGATACGGATGGATTGAATTCGACTCGCCCAGGCCAAGGTAATCGGGTACTAACGCAAAATAACCGAGTGATGCTGCGATTAATCCATCCACCGCAGTTAAAGGATTCACGGATGCAACATTATCCCTTTTGGTTTGTGTTCCATGCTGAAGGCTAATTAGAGATAATACATCTTTACCTTTTGGAATATAAATTGCTCCCGATGCAGTGACAATATTTCCTTTCCAATCCTTCGTGCGGTAAACAACCTTGTATGCTTCTACATCAAAACGTAAATAATTATTTACCGGCAGATTACCGGCAAGCGGATTAATAAGGAATTGAAGAAATGATGTACTGTAATTACCCTTCAATTCACTGCTTATTACCTGTCCGCGGGATTCTTTTACCGGTTCGAGTAGTGAATCTTCCCGGCATGAAATGAAAATGAAAGTAATAATAATAAGGATGGATAATAATTTGATTCGTGTTAATGATCTATTTATCATTTTATTTTCTTTCGTTCCGATTTATTTCTTGTGTTGTTGTTTTGCCAGCAATTCATACAACCAGCCGGGCAGCATTCCAACAATACTTGTTAATAATGCCATCTGCCACGGAAATTGAATTACTCTCTTTTCTTTTTTGATACCATTAATAATTATATCTGCTGCTTTTTCTGCCGTCATAAGAAACGGCATTTTAAATTTATTACCGCTTGTCATCGGGGTTTCTACAAATCCGGGTCGTATAGTTATTACCTTTACCCCGTAAGGATTAAGTTCAACTCTCAATCCTTCAAGATAGTTTGTAACGGCAGCTTTACTTGAAGTATAGAAACTACTACCTGAATAACCACGGTTATCGGCAAGGCTCGATACCCCGGCAATAGTTCCGCTTTTTCTTTCAAGAAAATCGGGTAGAATTTGTTCAATCCAATAAATCATTCCTAATAAATTTGTACCGTAAATTTTTTCAGCAAACTGCGAATTGTAATTGCGGACATTCATATAATGACCGGCGCCGGCATTAAGAACAGCAAGATCAACACTACCAAATTTATCTTTAATTTCTTTATAAGCAGCAGCAACATCATTTTTATTTGATACATCGCACTGCAACAATAAATAAGAACACTTTTTCGTTTTAGTTTCTTCTTTAATCTCTTCCAGCAAATTAATTCTTCTTGCCGTTAGAATAAGATTCACATTATCGGCGGATAATTTAGATGCAATTGCTCTTCCTATTCCGCTTGATGCTCCTGTAATTAGAACTGTCTTGCCTGATAAGTCCATCTATCCTTTTATATTTCTTAATGAACAATTTAAAATTATTTATTCTCTGTGGTATCTCCTAATTGTAAGCGCTTTTTTTAGAAGGACAAAAATTTGTATCTTTAACAAAAATTATTCCCCGATTTATTATTAATCTATTAAGGATACTAATGGAGCCGGAATTTGTTGAGATTGATGATGTAATGATTAACACAGAGGTAATGGATATTAAATTTACATGCGACCTTGAGAAATGTAAAGGCGCGTGCTGTACCATGGAAAGTGAATTCGGAGCCCCGATTACAAAAGAGGAAATTGAAACTATTGATAGAATTTTACCCGTTGTTAAAGAGTATCTACCCAAAGAACATGTGGAAGAAATAAATAAAAATGGTTTCTGGATCAACAGGTTCGATCAATTAATGACAAGAAGTTTGAACAATAGAGCTTGTGTTTTTGTTACTTTTGAAAATGAAATAGCCAAATGTGGAATTGAAAAAGCATACCACGATGGAAAGGTTGAATTTGTTAAACCAATTTCATGTCACCTTTTCCCCATACGGATTTCCAGATTTGGCGGCGATGTTGTCCGTTTTGAAAAATATGAGGAATGTACGCCAGCTTTAATAAAAGGGATTAAGAATGGAACAACAGTATTAGATTTTTGCCGTAATGCACTGGAAAGATTTTACGGCGCTGAATGGTTTTACAAATTAAAAGACACGGTAATCAGGTAATTATGTTATCACTGCAACAGAGATTAGCTTTACAACAGAAACTATCGCCACAGCAAATTCAGTATCAGAAATTGCTGCAGCTAAATACACTCGCATTAGAGCAAAGGATTAAAACCG
>JBBIHP010000058.1:0-18408 GCA_037446915.1 Ignavibacteria bacterium | reverse complement strand
AAGATTGAAATCAAACTGAATTGTACTTAGCTGCCATTCACGTCCCAATGCATCCTTAATTTTAATATCGATTTTAGGACCATAGAAAGCTCCGCCACCTTCATCAATTTCGTATTCAACATTTTCACGTGCGAGTGCATGCTTAAGTGAATCAATGGCAATTTGCCAGAGACTATCATCACCAACCGAACCTTCAGGTTTTGTAGCAATAAAAAATTTCAGATCGTTAAAACCAAATGCTAGTAGAATACTTCTAGAGAATCGGAGAACTTCAATTACTTCATCTTCTATCTGCTCTTTAGTACAGAAAATGTGTGCATCATCTTGAGTAAAACCGCGAACCCTGAGCAATCCATGCAGCACACCGCTTTTTTCATATCGGTAAACAGTCCCAAGTTCAGCCCATCGCAGAGGAAGATCTCTGTATGAATAAAGTTTGGTTTTATAAATCATAATATGGAACGGGCAATTCATTGGTTTTACATAATAATCCTGTTCATCAATATCCATTGGTGAGTACATACTTTCTTTATAGAACCCAAGATGACCACTTGTTTCCCATAGCCAGCTTTTACCCATATGAGGAGAATAAAGAAGATCATAACCGTTATCCAGATGCTCTTTTCTCCAAAATGTTTCAATTGTATTTCTAATACGAGCACCTTTAGGATGCCAGTAGATTAATCCTGCTCCAGCTTCTTCGTGAATACTGAATAGATCGAGTTGCTTACCAAGTTTACGGTGATCTCTCTTCTTAGCTTCTTCTAAAAATAGAAGATAATCATCAAGCATCTTCTTCTTAGGAAATGATATGCCGTAAATTCTTTGCATCCTTTTATTTTTTTCGTCTCCCCGCCAATAGGAACCGGATACATTAAGAAGTTTTAAATATTTTATCTTGCCTACATCCGGTATATGCGGACCTGTACATAAATCAGTGAACTCACCTTCGTTGTAAATACTTATTATTTCATTCTGATCGTCTAATTCGCTAAGGATTTCTAACTTGTAGTTATCCCCTTTTTTCTCGAAGAATTTTACTGCATCAATTTTGCTTAGTTCTGTGCGTTTAAATGGATTTTTCTTCTGAGAAATTTCTATCATCTTGTTTTCTATTTTTACAAGATCTTCTTCGGTTAAAGTAGAATTAATATCGATATCGTAATAAAAACCTGAATCGATAGCAGGACCAACTCCAAACTTAGCTTCAGTATAGATGGATTGCACAGCATGAGCCATTAAATGAGAAGTAGAATGCCAATAAGTTTCTTTACCTTCGTTTGAGTCGAAAGTAAAAATCTGTAAAGAGGAATCCTTATTAACTTTTGAAGAAAGATCTTTTACTTCACCATCAATCTTAGCAACAAGAGCTTCATCAGCTAATTTAGATGAAATTTTTTGTGCAATTTCAAACGCACTAATTCCCTTTTCAAATTCTCTTACAGAGCCGTCGGGTAATGTTATTTTTATATTTTCCATATCAATTTCAAAGTCAAAAAAAAACGGAGATAACTCCGATTGTGTGTGGGTTCTATAGGGCTCGAACCTATGACCTTCTGCACGTCAAGCAGACGCTCTAGCCAACTGAGCTAAGAACCCGAAACTTATTGCGTCATTTTATTTACGCCTATTAGAATAAGTTATTAAGTACCGAGGGCCGGACTCGAACCGGCACGGGTGTTAACACCCACAGGATTTTAAGTCCTGTGCGTCTACCAATTCCGCCACCCCGGCAAAATTGAGTGCAAATATAATCTTTTTTTGTCAATTATAGCAATATTTAATTGTTATGAAAGAAAATTTAATGATAACATGAGAAAAAAATTTTACTAATTAAGTATTAAACGACCGATAATTTGCATAGGAAAATTGAAACTACTATTTTTGCATCACTTTTTACGGGCCCATAGCTCAGTTGGTTAGAGCAGCTGACTCATAATCAGCGGGTCGGAGGTTCAAGTCCTTCTGGGCCCACAAAAAACCCCGATTTTAATCGGGGTTTTGTTTTTTACTTTATTTCGATTGTTTTTGGTTTTATTCTTTCATGTTTTGGAAGTTTTACTTGAAGAATTCCGTTTTCAATTTTTGCATCAACTTTCGATTCATCAATACTTTCCGATATTTTGAATCTACGATAGAAATTGCCAACCTCCATTTCTTTAAGAACATATTTACGGTTAATCATTGTTTCAAAGTCTACACGACCCATAATAACAAGGTTACCATCTTCAAGTTTAATTTTAACATTTTCTTTTGTTACACCTGGTAGATAAGCTGATAAGAAATAATCATCTGCTGTTTCATAGATATCAATTGATGGAGCTACCCATGATTCTCTTTCTAAAGCTTCATCCCAGTTTCTTGAGGATCTTACTTCAACTGCTTCTTTATTTTGTACCATTTTTTTCTCCTTTTTTTATTTGAAACTTATTTTTTATCGTCATCAACTACTTCATAAGATGCGTCTTGAACTTCTTTATCATCTTTCTTTTGTGAAGTCTGTTCTTCAGCATGAGGAGGTTGTTCTGCAGTCTGTTGACCGGATGGTCCCTGTTGTTGATAAAGATTTTGTGAAATTTCATTCCACACTTTTGTTAAACCATCTGTTGCAGATTTAATTATATTAGAGTCATTGGTTTTCAATGCATCTTCAACCTTAGAGATTTCGCTTTCAAGTCTGCTCTTTGCATCTGCCGGTATTTTATCTCCAAGTTCCTGAATCTGTTTCTTTGTCTGGAAAACGAGATTATCAGCATTATTCCTGATCTCAACAACTTCTTTCTTTTTCTTGTCTTCTGCAGCATGTTCTTTAGCTTGCTGTTTCATTTTTTCAACTTCATCTTTAGAAAGTCCGCTCGATGAAGTAATTCTTATACTCTGTTCTTTATTTGTTGCTTTATCTTTTGCAAAAACATTTAAGATACCATTTGCATCTATATCGAAAGAAACTTCTATTTGTGGAATTCCGCGAGGTGCAGGTGGAATACCATCAAGATGAAATCTTCCTAATGTTCTATTATCAGCTGCCATTGGTCTTTCACCTTGAAGAATGTGAATTTCAACAGAAGGTTGATTATCGGATGCAGTTGAAAAGACCTCGCTCTTTCTTGTTGGAATAGTAGTATTAGAAGTGATCAAAACTGTCATAACCCCACCAAGAGTTTCGATACCAAGAGAAAGTGGAGTTACATCAAGTAATAATACATCTTTCACGTCACCGGCTAAAACACCGCCTTGAATAGCAGCACCAACAGCTACTACTTCATCAGGATTAACACCCTTATGTGGCTCCTTACCAAAAATTTGTTTAACTATTTCCTGTACTTTAGGAATTCTTGTTGAACCGCCAACAAGAATAACTTCATCAATTTGTGATGCAGATAGTCCAGCATCTTTAATAGCTCTTTCGCATGGTCCGATTGTTCTCTGGAAAAGATCATCAACCAATTGTTCGAACCTGGAACGTGTAATAGTAACATTTAAGTGCTTTGGACCATCTTGAGTTGCTGTTACAAACGGTAAATTAACATCTGTTTGAATTGAAGATGAAAGTTCAATCTTAGCTTTTTCGGAAGCTTCTTTCAATCTTTGAAGAGCCATAGGATCTTTTCTTAAATCAATTCCTTCCTGTTTCTTAAATTCATCTGCAAGAAAATCGATTAACCGTTGATCAAAATCGTCACCACCGAGGTGCGTATCACCATTAGTAGATTTCACTTCAAAAACACCTTCGCCAATTTGAAGGATTGAAATATCGAATGTACCGCCACCGAGATCATAAACAGCAACTGTCTGATCTTTATGTTTTTTATCCAAGCCATATGCAAGAGCCGCAGCGGTAGGTTCATTAATAATTCTCTTAACTTTTAAACCAGCTATCTCACCGGCATCTTTGGTTGCCTGTCTTTGAGCGTCATTAAAGTAGGCTGGAACAGTAATAACAGCTTCGGAGACTTCCTGACCCAGATAATCTTCTGCAGTCTTTTTCATCTTTTGTAAGATCATTGCAGAAATTTCCGGAGGTGAATATAGTCTATCTGTAATTTTTATACGAGCAGATCCATTATCTCCGCCAACTACTTCGTAAGGTACTTCTTTAGTTTCAGTATCAACTTCATCAAGTCTTCTACCCATAAAACGTTTGATAGAAAAAATTGTATTTCTGGGATTAGTAACAGCTTGTCTTTTGGCAGGTTGCCCAACCAATCTTTCGCCAGTTTTTGTAAATGCAACAATCGAAGGAGTAGTTCTACCACCTTCTGAGTTTGGAATTACAACCGGTTCATTGCCTTCCATTACAGCAACGCAAGAATTTGTAGTACCTAAATCAATACCTATAATCTTTCCCATTTTTTCCTCTTTCAGTTATATTGTTAAATGTGAAAGAGCTGAAGCAATTACTTCAGCTCTATTACTTTCTCATTCTTCGGTTTTGGTTCTAACTTCTTGAGATGTACTTTAAGAATTCCATCTTCAAATTTTGCATCAACTTTTTCAGAATCAACATCCGATGGTAATGTAAAACATCTCTTAAAATTTCCGAATACTCTCTCTGATCTGTAATAATTTTTTTCTTTTACTTCATCTTCTTTTTTCTTTTCCCCTTCAATTGTCAAAATGTTATCTTGCAATGTAATTTTTAAGTTATCTTTTTTGATACCGGGAATTTCGGCAATTACATTGAAAGATTTTTCATCTTCGGAAATATCAATACGGGGATTAAAATTATCAGTAAATGTAAATCCGAAATTTGTAAAATCATCAAAGTATCTCTGAATTCGATCATGGATACTTTCAATTTCTCTTATGGGTTCAAATTTAATGAGTGTCATATTAACCTCCTATTTTGTTTTTGACAATATTATAACAACCATTATGCCAAATTACTTTTGAACCCTTAACTATATGAATAATAACAACTTAGCAAAACTGTAGTTATTTAAGAGTTAAATTGTCTGTCAAAATGTTTGACTAATTGGCAGCCACATACTGTACCTTTGGCAGAAATACTGAATATTTATCAAAAGTTTGGAGGAACTGTGTTCAATATTGAAGAATTTGACATCAAGTTAGACACTGAAGTAATTGGACGTAATTTTATTTATAGTGATGAAGTAGAGTCCACTAATTCTGTTCTACTAAACAGCAAAGAATTTAATCAACATGGGACAGTATTACTTGGAGAATTTCAAACTAAAGGAAGAGGGAGAAAAGAAAGAACCTGGGTAAGTAATGCTGGCCAGAATCTTACTTTTTCAATTCTAATAAAGAATGATTTCAAAGAACACAAAATCAATTTAGTAAATCTGGGTTCATCACTAGTTGTTGCACAAGCTCTGGAAAACCTATTCCAGCTGAATATTGAACTAAAATGGCCAAATGATGTTCTTGTTGAAAAGAAAAAAATTGCCGGCATTTTGCTTGAGTCCACTTCTAAAGGAAGTAAAATAAATAGAGTTGTAATTGGTATCGGGATAAATGTAAATCAGCCAAACTTTCCAGGGAAGTTCGATATTCAACCTACATCCGTTCGAAAAGAATTTAAAGAGCTGGTAAGCAGAGAAAGATTATTAAGCGAAATTCTTAATCTTTTTGAAGATATGCTGGAAACATGGAAAAAAGAACCAGAAAAAATTCTGAATGATTGGCGTAATAGATGTAAAATGATTGGAGAAAGAATAAAAATTATTGATGGCGACAAGCAAAAGTCGGGCGTGTTTAATGACATTGATGAAGATGGATTTTTAGTACTGAAAATTGCAGACAAATTAGAGAAGATTCACTTTGGTGATGTAAGTTTAAGATGAGAATGAAAGGATAATACTGTAAATGAAAGTTTATTTTGATAATGCTGCGACAACGCGTCCACACCCAAAAGTAATTGAAGCTATGATCCCGTATTTATCAAGCGAGTATGGGAATCCATCATCAATCCATTCCTTTGGAAGAAAAGCGCGAGTATTAGTTGAAGAAGCAAGAGAATTAATTGCAAATTTTATAGGAGCTAATGCAAGCGAAATATATTTTACCAGCGGAGGTACTGAAGCAAATAATTTTATTGTGAGTGGAATTCCGAAAACAGATCTTATAGAAAGAAAACGGAATAGTATACTAGTGACTAGTGCAGATCACCATAGTGTTATTGATACAGCAATTGAATTAAGTAAGAACGGTATATCAACTCGGTTGGTTCCGGTTGATCATTCTACCAAAGTGGTAACTGAGAACTATAAAAATTTGTTAAACAGTTCTACTTCCCTTGTATCCGTAATTCACATTAATAATGAGACGGGGTCAATTAACAACATTAAAGAATTAGCATGCCATGCCCATCAAATAAATTCCTATTTTCATTCAGATGCTGTCCAAAGTTTCGGGAAATTTACAATTAATGTAATCGAATTATGTCCCGATGCACTTACCGCTTCCGCTCATAAAATTAATGGTCCAAAGGGGATTGGATTTGCTTATATTAAAAGCGGAACACCAGTAAATCCTTTAGTTATAGGGGGATCACAGGAACGAAATAGAAGAGGCGGAACGGAAAATGTTGCCGCTATCGCCGGTTTTGCAGAAGCTGTAAGGATAGCTGAATTAAATATGGCTTATAATTTCGATCATGTTAAAAACCTGAGAAAATTATTTATTGACGGAATTAAAGTTATCGACAATAAGGGGATAAAAATAAACATTGATGCTGATGCAAATCCTTACATTCTCAGTATTACCTTCCTCTCTAATTATTACCAGAATGATTCAGAAGCAATGCTGATGTTTTTAGACATCCACGGAATCGCAGCATCGAATGGAGCGGCTTGTACATCAGGAACAATAAAGCCGTCTCATGTAATAATAGCAACTGGGTACCCTGAAGATGATGCGCGAGGGACAATCAGGTTTTCATTTTCTGCAGAGAATACATTTAAGGAAGTAAATTATACTTTAGAAATACTTAGTAACCTTGCAAAAAAATTCCGCAAGTGATCATGTTAAATAATCAATTAGTTGAGAGACTTTCTCTTTCAACTGTTTCCTGTTTACAATAAAATCGACAAAACCATTTTCCAATAAAAATTCCGATCGTTGAAATCCCTGTGGAAGATCCTTACCTATTGTCTGTTTAATAACGCGTGGACCTGCAAATCCAATTAATGCTTTAGGTTCAGCTATAATAACATCACCAAGCATTGCATAACTTGCTGTAACACCTCCTGTTGTAGGATCTGTTAATATTGAAATGAAAGGAATTTTTGCATCGGCAAGTCGTGCAAGCCGGGAGCTTGTTTTTCCCAACTGCATAAGTGAGAATGCTCCTTCCATCATTCTTGCCCCGCCACTTTGACTAATAATTATCAGCGGTATTTTTTCATCATATGCTACATCAATAATTCTGGCAATTTTTTCTCCAACAACCGAGCCCATACTTCCGCCGATAAACCCGAAATCCATACAAGCAAAAGCGGTTTTCTTATTATCAATCTTTCCGGTTCCGGTTCTCACTGCATCATTCATTCCGGTTTTCTTTATTGTAGCGTTTATTCTATCCGAATATTTCTTTGTGTCACTAAATTCAAGAGGGTCACCGGATTTCATTTTTTTATCATTTTCTTTAAAACTGTTCTTATCAAATAGGACAGTGACATATTGTTCACTACCAATCCTGAAATGATAATTACATTTTGGACAGACCCAAATATTTACTTCCAATTGTTTATTATGAATTATTTCTCCGCACTCTTCGCATTTAGACCACTGACCATCGGGGATATCCGACTTCTTACTTTCAGGAGAAATATTTTCTTTATTTCTTTTAAACCATCCCATTTATTTTTTCTTTTCTATATTAGCAAATATAGTAATTATATGACGGGGTTCTGTCGGATCGTTTGTTAACAACATAACTGTTCTGGTTAATTTACCTGAACGGTTGGCAGTATCAAGTTCTAACCTTAAAGTGCCCGATTCACCTGGTCCGAGTTTTTTACTACTCAATAATGCAGCAGTACAATCACAAGTGGTTTTGATATCAGTAATTTCAAGTGTGCCACTACCTGAATTTTGAAAGGTAATTTTTGCTAATTGAATTTTTCCCTCTTCAACCGTTCCAAAATCGATCTGATTCTTTTCTAATTTCATTTTTGGAACTTTACCGGTTGGATTACTGATCTTTTCAACAATTAATGCTGAGAACGAGAGTCTTAATTGAGGTAAATCCGGATCATTCGAAAACACATATACATACTTCTGTTGAAAACCCATTCTATTACTCGAATCGAATTCGACTTTTATTGTAGTTTTTTCACCCGGTTTAAGGAGCTTTTTAGCCGGCTGGGCTGCTGTGCAACCGCAAGAAGCCTGAACCTTATCAATCTTAAGATCGGCATTACCTGTATTAACAATTTCGTATGTATGCGATACAACCTGACCTTCAAGAATTTCCCCGAAATTATGCTCGGGATTTGTAGAAACAATTTTAGGAACTGATTGTTGAGCCGATAAAGATGATACAGCAATAAGGCAAAATGTAATAAACAACTTTTTCATTTTTTTACCCTGGTTAAAAACTGTTTTAAGTAAAATGGTTCTAAATAATCGTAGTCAAAAGTTAATAAATCCTTCCCAAATAAATAAGAATATCTGCAAATATTATAAGCATCTGGTCCAATTACTTTTTTAGAAGGAACATTAAGATCCACATCACTAAAAACTAACTCTTTGGATGTAATTAATTGTTCTACTTCATTTTTTTTCACCAATGATAATTCATTAACAGAATGAATTTCTCTCCCATCGTAATTAAACCTCGCAAAATATAGATCATCCATACTGGCATTTTTAACAATTGCAAAGTTTGAGTTCTCCGGAATAAAATCCGAAACCTGAAGAGCCATTGCATTAAAAGTTGGAACAGGACATATAGAAAGATTGCTTCCAAAACCAATTCCCTTTGCAGTAGTAAGTCCAATTCTTAATCCGGTAAATGATCCCGGACCAATAGAAACAGCAATGTGAGATAATTTTGTTAATTCAATACCAGCTTCTTTTAATAATATATCTAAAAGGTTCATTATTTTTCTGGAATGAACATGCTTCTCAAGTATATTAATTTCGTAGAATGTTGTATCGTTCACCATGAGTGCAACACTGCACAGTTCACCCGAAGTTTCAATTCCTAATATTGGCAAACCAGTATTCATACTTTTTTAATAGTTATTTTTCTTTTTATAGTATCAATTATCTCGAAATGCACTTCATAATAATGAAGCGGAATTACTTCCCTCCACAAGTCCGCCCATTCTATAAAAATTATTGCTTCAACATCATTTGTATAATCATCAATTCCTATATCATATAATTCATTTAGATTTTTTATCCTGTAGAAATCGAAATGATAAACCTTTCCATATCCTTTATACTCGTTTACAATAGCAAAGCTGGGACTTGAAACATTTGTTATTCCTAAAGTTGAGCAAAAACTTCTAACAAAAAATGTTTTACCGCTTCCCAGATTTCCTGTAAGCAATATAATATCACCGGGTGAAATATTTTCTGCAAATGACCTAGCTACATTTTCAGTTTCTATTTCACTTTCAACAACAATTTCCAGAGGGAAGCTTATCAAACTTTACTCTCCATTGTAATTACAGGAAGAATCATTTCCTCCATAGAAATTCCACCGTGCTGAAAACTATCTTTATAGTAACTCAGATATTTATGATAATCCGTCGGGTAAATGAAATAGTAATCCTCCTTAGCAATAATATAACTTACAGCAACACTATGTTTAGGAAGTTTATAATCCGCCGGCTGCTTAATAAAAATTGCACTTTTTTCATCCACCTTTAAATTTCTTCCGAACTTGAATCTTAAATTCGAAGAGGCTTCTTTATCACCAAGAACTTTTGCTCCGCGGATTGCTCTAATACTTCCGTGGTCGGTTGTAACAATAACCTTAGCTTTTGGAATTGTAGCAATTGCTCTGAATGCATTGAGCAGGTATGAATGCTGAAACCAGCTGTTAGTTAACGAACGATATGCCGATTCATCCGGTGCAATTTCTTTTAGTATTTGCGAATCGGACCTTCCATGTGCAATCATATCAAGAAAATTTACAACGACAGCCATTAAATGAGTTTTTTTGTGAGAAAGAATATTTTGTTCAAATGATCGTCCAACATCGGGATCAATTATTTTAACATATTTCAATTCATTATTAAGCTGAACTTTTTTTCTACTCAACAACAATTGAAGTAAGTCTTTCTCATATTTATTCATACTGTTTTCGTCATCACTCATCGATTCCCATAGGTCGGGATATTGCTTTTCAATTTCAGAGGGGAATAACCCCGCAAATAGTGCATTACGAGAATAAGGAGTTGCCGTTGGAAGTATTGAATAATAATAATCTTTCTGGATATTAAATAAATTGATTAAATGCTTTTCCATTAAGAGCCACTGGTCTAACCGCAAACAATCAATAACAAAGTAGAATAACGGTCCGTTAAATTTGTTCAAAAACGGCAGCACATACTTTTCAGTAACCTGTGTAGATAGAACCGGTGAATCTTCAGAACCAACCGTATTGATCCAGTTTTTATATTCTTTTTCAACGAATTTTGAAAATTCCTGGTTACATTCTTTCTTTTGTTCTACAAGAGTCTGACGCAAATTTATTTCCGGATGTATATCAAGTTCCATATCCCAATTGACAAGTTTAAGATAGATTTCAATCCACTCTTCAAAATTGGGCCCGGATAATAGTTGGTTTGAAATTTCCCTGAAATCGTTCAGGTAGTCTTTTGCAACGTACTCAACGGAAATTTTTTTACTTTCAAGAAGCTTTTTGCAAACCATCAATACCTGGGACGGAACAACAGGTTTAATAAGATAATCGCTAATCTTACTACCAATTGCATCGTGCATAAGGGATTCTTCTTCACTTTTAGTAATCATCACAACAGGAATATTTGGCGAGATTTCTTTTATTTGAGCAAGTGTTTCAAGTCCTCCCAATCCCGGCATCATTTCATCTAAAAAAATGAGATCGAAAGAATTATTTCTCACTTCTGTTAAAGCATCTTCACCGTTAGTAACGGTATCAACATCGTATCCTTTTTCATTAAGGAAAATGATGTGCGAACGAAGTAATTCGATCTCGTCGTCAACCCACAAAATTCTGTTTCTTTTCATTTTATCCTGAAGATAGTGTTCAATTTTACTGAATGGCAATATGAAGGTCAATTCCAGCTTCGTTTGTAACGGTTGGTATTAATCTCGAAGCTCCTTCCGGATCGATACTTGTTCTTCTATAAAATATTGTTAAAGTAACCCTCGAACTCATTACATATTTAATTCTCGGTTCAATAGTTGTGTTTGTCTTTCCTTCCTGTGGTTTACCTTCTTCTTTAAAGTTATCCATCTCGTAAATAAGGCTTGATGTTTTTCCACTTGTATAGGATAGAGAAATTTCAAGATCGTTCTTTAATGAAATTCCGAATAAAGGTAACTCAAAACCAGATTTGGTATAAGTTGCAGAGATATTAATATCACGATTAAACGACTCAGTAATATTTCTTGTAGAAGCACCAAGACTGAATGCAGATTTTGTAGAAAACCTTACAGTGCTCTGGAAATTCCCGCCGAAAAGATTTTCGAATTGTAACGTCATTCCGATTAATGGCTGGAACCCGTAATCAATTCTCTGGGATTGTACTTCCTGTAGTCCGTCGGGATTAATTTTCCATCCTTCGCTGTAATTGGAAGTATATGCATGTTGCAAGGTAACGCGTTTAGCAAAACTAAAAATAGAATACTTTTCCAAACCGGTCCAATTCAAATTCCAGTTTGGACGTGGAATATATTTAGAGATTTTGGAGACCAATGGTATTTTAGAAATAAAAGAAATAGTTTCGAACCCTTCAACAAAAGCATTTGCAAGATTTGCATTTGGGTCTGCTGCTTTTTTATCGTATAGTTCACTAACTTTTTTAATTCCATTATCCAGGAAAGATAAGAAGAATACCGGTGGTAATGTTAAAAATGATCTGTCAATTGTTCCAGTAGAGACTAAATTGGTTATTTTAACATTACCGAACTCATCGGTCTGCATATTAATATTTTTAGTTATTCCCCAACCGACTTTCCAATTAATATCTATTTGAGCACCTTCCCACAGAGGTCGTGAAGTTTTAAAATCCAGATCATTCTTATGAGAATAACTATCCATTAAATTTCCGTTAATTGCCCTTGGTCCAATATTGTTAGATAAACCGAGCATAAACAATCTTGACGGACCTTTTGAAGGTGATTGTTTAATTCCCCAGAAATTATTAAATCCTGTTCCCTCGCCTTCCAGACCTCCACCTGAATAAGTACTGTTCTGCGAAAAGTTCACAGAGATCTGATCATAATCGAGCAGTAACCACTTAAAACCATACTTAATAATTTCTAAACTTTTATCTAATGTGCTTGGTCCTTCTTCTTTAACTTCAAGATCTTCATCTAATACAATATTAGAATCTTTAACTGCAACAGTATCTTTTACTATCGTTGTATCCGGGAGAACCTCTCCAACTCTTTCAACGTCGCGGGTAACAGGAACCTGCTTATTTTCTTCAGTTCCGGTTCTTTGAGTTTGACTTCTTCTTCCACCTCTACCACCTTCCTGTGGTTGCTGAATCTGAGGCGCGGGAGTAGTTTCCTGGAACAATGGTGCAAAAATAGATTTCAATCTAATATTTAATCCCGCAGAAAATCTGTTTGAATAACCGGCACTTCTTCCAAGTTCTTCCTGTTGAAAATTATTCTGCCAGCTATAAGATGCTGAATATGAAGTATTAATACTAAGGTATCTACTCAAATCCCATATAGAAGGTAATTTTGGATTTGCACGTAAATCAAAACTTTGCTTGTAACTAAAATCCCGTCCAAAGAATGCCCCGCCGAATATATCTTTCCATATTTCACCTTCGGACCTTTCAAAATTTTCGACTGTTAGCAAATAAGCAAGTGTGGAAGAGATATCAAAATTATATGCAAGAGAGAGGTTTAAAAATCCTCCTTCGGTAAATGTCCAGTTAAACCCGGCTCCTCTTGTTGAAGTAAAATCCCTTGTAATATTTGGTTTGGTGCCAAAAATTCTATTTTGCGTAAAACTTCTTTTCCTGCTCGCTGTTACAGAACCAGTTATTGATTGAGGTGCAAAATAAACTTTTACATCTTTATAGTCTGAGAAGAGACCGATTAAATCTCCTAATAATGGTATATCTAATGGTTGGAGGTAAAGATTTCTACTAAGTGCAACTGAGTAATTCGCATTTGCATTCCAGATCCAGCTATTGCTCGTTTCAACTGTTGGTGACCTACCGGCAGTTTTGTTATAATTAAATCCGAAACTTAGATTGTTAAATATATCGTTGATATACCATTTCTCGGTCGGAATTTTTATTCTAATATTAGATAGCGTCCACGTTTCGGAAACGTTTATTGTTTGAGTTTCCCTTTTAAGATTTTCTACAGCATCATCAATAATTTCTTCAGATACTTTTTGTTCTGTAAGAATCTTCCGCATTTCATTTTGTGCTTCATCAACTTTTATATCTGTCCCCGGTAAAAAGATTGGATTTGTAGATTGCTCATTTCTACTATAAGAAATCCTCAGATTACTACCGGGTAAATTAATCGGTAATAATTTTATTACATCCAGATCTGCCGATAAAGCCCACGATAAGTTATCCTGTCTGCTTCCGAACCGGTCTGCAAGTTTGTGGAAATAAGGGTTGGTTTGACTAACATTAAGACTAACAGTTGCAAGATCAGCAAGTTTTAAGGATGAAGTAGCACTATAAGCCCATCCGGGTGTTGCATCGGCTTCCAGTACTCTAAGCTCATTAATCCATACACTACCTGAAACACGATTCCCTTTTGTTCCTTTATCGGATGGATTTAATATTCCGATTGTAAAGAAAGTAACTCTTGTAAGCGTAGGATTACCAAGAACGCCATAGAAATGCCCTTCTTTACCTTCAACAGGAACTCTGTAAACCGATTTAATATTTGTTGTATCTCTCCTCTGTTTTATTGCGGTCAATTCTGAGAAGACTAATTTTACTTCGTTCCAATCTCCTCTAACTGGTTGACGGTACTCATAAAAATTAAGTGAGTCCGAACCAAACCTCATATATACTTCTGATGAATAATTGGCAGGTTCCCTATAAAAAGAGACTGAGCCCGGACTAATAGAATCCAGATCGCCATGAATAAATAATTTCATCTCTTTGTAATTAAATACATCGAGCGGTTGATACATATACTTTACAATTTCTCTCTTATCTCCGTCTTCCAGATTCTTTAATAAAAGGTTTAACGCCTGTTCATTTTTAAAGATTTCATAATCAGGTTTTGATCTATCGCGTTCTCTCTGAACACCGGGCGGAGAAGTATATTCAGGATTCTCTTCAATACTTATTGTTGATACGGTAAGGACTTCATCGTCAATAGTAACTTTCTGATCCAAAACTTTCTGCCACTGATTACCAACCAGATTCATTTCTGCAAAACGAATATGAACATCCTGATTGGCACCGGCTACCCAGAACCGTATAAATTCAACAACAGAAAAACTTGGATTACCTTCCTTCATTATAAAATCTTTTAATGGAATCTTGAACAAGAACCATCCATTGTTTCCACTTCCCTGAATAAATGGATTCGCAGTTCTGTTGGTATCGAGTGGAATTTCGTATCTGAAATAACTATTAACAAGGTCTAATGTAAAATTGCGGTTAAGGTCTTCAGAATCCGGTAATCTTCCCTGATCAATTGATTTAGCATTTCTTTCAGTACCATTAACACGGGAGTAATCTGCATTAGTAGTTAATTGAAACGAATAATTATCATTACTGGGATCTGGATTTGTAGTTGCATTATATCCGGGTTCTTCATTATCAATCAAACCATCAATACCGGTATCTTCGCCATCGTCAACAAGGTCATTCAAATTCTTGTCTTCAGTATCCAACCTTCCGTTTGGAATTACATCTTCGCTAATCTGACCAAGATCGATATTTAGTTTAAGATTTGCCGGTGCCCTTACAATTTTTACCCAGAATTCTATGAATTCAATATTTTCTTCAATAAGATTATTGGCAGTAGAAGATAAATACTTCATCATACCGCCCCAATTTTTAGATCGGTCACCAAGATCCGGGAACCAATTATAAGCACCTCTTTCATTTGGAAGAAATCTATAATCTAAAACAGTTATAAAATTATCATCGGGGGTAGCTTTTTTCCTTTCGCCATAAATTTCTTTAACAGTTACATCTGAGGGTGTTACATTATACCAATAGGATTTTGCTTTGTAGTTAATCTGAGCATTTTGCGGCTGCGCTTCTCTTGGATTATTGAATAAAGGCAAATTACTTATAAAAGGTAATTTTGTAGGAACACTAATATCCCGCCATGAATTGTATGGCATACCAAGTGGAATTATTTTTTTAGCTCCTTCAAAATCGTCAACATATGCAATGCTTCTACCATCATCACTTGCTATTGTACTTTTCTTTGTATTGGGATCCGGATTGATATAAGCATATTCAGCACTCATTGTAAAAGTTGAAGGTGCGCTTGTTGAAATAACTTTATCGAGAAACTTTGTAACGAATGGAAGATCAATTCTTGTATTGAAATCGATACCGAAAATGGAATTATTTAGAGGTTCCTCACCAATCCTTACTTTATCGCTAAGAGTTTGTTGATTAAGATTGAGAAATGAAAAACCAAGAGATGTTTCCCGGCTTATATCTAAAAGACCTCTTAAACCAAGAAGAGTTTTAGAAGCAAGCTGGAAAAGATCGTTTTGTTCGTAGGAGATTCGTAAGTCGGCACCCGGAACTAATGCTTCGTCCTTGCGGATAATTACCTGCCCAAGATTATAATCAACAGTATAATCTGCACCTTCTTTAAGCTGCATGCCCCCAAGTAAAACTTTAACAGAGTTTTCAACAACATTGAAACCAAGACTGTAAACCGAAGAAACCGATGCAGAGTACTCACCGCCTAAAATAAATTTATCTTTAGCACGATCCTGTTTAGCAAAAGTAACGGTAGTATCATATATAGCCTGATATTTCAACGATTGATCAAGTTGAGATGGGAAATCCTTACCAAATGGTTGTAGAACGGGAAAAATAATTTCTCCTGTTCCCGGTAATACCGTCCTATTAGGAAAATAATCAAATGTACCATCGGGTTGAGTGCTTGTTCTACTCTTATCGGTTTTATCCAGACCAAATGCTTGAAGTAGTTTAACACCGTTAATTTCATTCTGTGCTTCACCACCTTCAATCTGGAACCGGATATCGAATGTGAACCCTTCTTCTTTAATATCCCTACCACCAACAGGATAGATATTTCTTAGCTGAAGTTTCCATGCTTCCTTAAACTGAGGTTGTAAGTTAGGAGGTTTAATAAGTCTTAATACAACTCGCGCTGTTGTATCTGCTCCAACATCCTGTATAAATTCGCCAAAGTAAATATCATCTTCGGATGATTGAGTATTACCTTCTAATCTGAATGCTGCAGCAATTGCATCCTGATCCTGGATTTGTGTTTTAAAAGTAATGAAACCAGCCTGTGGATGGAATTCATAATCAACACCTTGCTGCAATAACACAAATCGTCTGTCAATTTCTCTTTTACCGGGTATTGATTGTAAAGTACTATCTCTAAGGTCGTTATATTTTTGATTTTTTGTTCGCCTCCTTAGATCAATATATGCATTAGCTTTTCTTTCATTTGGATTTACAAGACCCGTTATTGTTTTCCATACTTGAATATCTTTTACTACAAGTGAATCTCTTTGCTTTGGAACAGGATTACTAAAAATATCTTTGAATAAACCAAGGTTAGGATCTGCATAAACAGGAAGAATAAAAAAGTGATTTTGTGAATAGTCAAATGCACGTATTTCAAACTTTTGAGCTTTTGCACCGCCGCTAACATTAACCTCCTTTACTTCCCCTTTTTTCTGAGATGCGAGAGCAGTTAAACTGAATGGACCCATTTTCATTAAAGCTTTAACGCCAAACAAAGCTTCGCTTCCGCCAATTAATGGTGATGTTTGAAGTGAAACGTTTCCGGCTTCTACACTTTGAATTATTTCGTCATCGAAACCTGTATATTTTATCTTAAGCTGGTTTTCAAATTGAAACTGACGCTCTGTATTCCAGTCGGCTGATATTGTAAGCTTCTCTCCGATAGTTCCGTTAAGATTAATTTGAACAGTCTGTTTGAAGTCAGGTTCGTTACGTGTATTGCCGAGTGCAGATGTTGTAATTCCGGAAGTGGTTTCATTTCTCCATGCACCGTGAATATCAACTGCACCTGCAATTTTCAGATTTATTTTTGGCGTACCGAAAATACTTAAAAATGATGCACTCGGTAATGGAATTTCGATATTGGTAATATCGGTTAACAACTGACTGAGATCTTTCTTTTCTTCCTTAAGTTTATATTCATAACCTTTGTCTTCCCAAAGTTTTCTTGTTATTGCATCTAATCGTAGTTGGATATACTCTTCAATTGGAATTTCCAGAATTGGTTTAACAACCTGTCCGCCGAGTGATTCTTTAATAATAACCTTTGTGCCGGTAGAGTCTAATTCAACAAGTCTTGTTAAAGTAGCTGCAGAAGGTCTTAACAGAAGTGGAGAAAAACGTCTTTCTCTGAAGCTTACAGTGTAATCATCTTTACCGGAATATCTAAAGTGCTGAAGCCGTGCTGTAGAATCCTGTAAAAGTGAATCAACTCTTCGAAGTGAATCATCCCTAGCTTTGAATTTTATCGAATCGTCTTTTGATAGTTTTAATAAAGTTGTATCGGGAACAATTGAAGAATCTAACTTAACAGTTGAATCGGGTGAATTGAAAAATGATTTTAGAAAATCCGGACCGGGAGATGATGGTTGAGGAATATCAACAAAGGATTGATTAGAGCCGTTTTGATTGCCGGTTAGTAAGTATTGAAGAACAGAATTATAAAAAGAATTTCTGCTGACATTTGGATTTCCATTATAAGTAAATCCAAAGAATAGCATAACGGCTACAACAAAAAAGGGAAACAAAACTAATTTGATTCCCGGCTTCGAAGTATTTTTGGGCGCTGAAAAAATAATAGACCTATAAATTATTCGCACTAATTAATGTAGCAATTAACCTATCAAACCTCCCTTATTTTTTCGACTCAAAAATTAATAAAAATTTACTTTAATGCAATCCATAAAAAATTTTTTTAAGGTTGGGTCAGATAATGTCGTTTAAGTGGGTTTTTTCATCTATTGCTTCAATGATGTTACTTTCGTGAACAATTACAGCACTAAGTTTATTACCCACACATGCACCGGTATCA